>JAQBYL010000228.1 GCA_027622495.1 Pseudomonadota bacterium | reverse complement strand
ATCAGGCCGAAAGACTCGATACCGATCATCAGATTCCAGCCGGCACTGCCATCGGCTGAGGCAATTTCTTCGATCACCTCGATCTGTGTCTGAGGATCTACTTCTTCACCGCCGACGATCCCGGGTGCACCGAGGCGATACAGGCCCGCCTGTGCCATGGCGGTGGCTACATGGCGGGGCAGGTGGCGTTGCGCTTCCGCTTCGTCTGCAGCTTGCATCACAAGCGATCGCAGGGCTCTGGCCCGCTCCAGGGGTGTTTGAATCGGATCGAGATCGGCCATCAACGAAGGCTCCGCATATTCAGCTTGAATGACATTGTGGCGCTAAAACGGCTCGGGGTACAAAACCGATCTGCCGGGAAGATCTCAGGGCTTAATCCGGCTCAACTGCGCAACATTGCTGCCGGTGAGGGAGGTGAGAAAGCTCACCAGGTCGCTGCGCTCATCGGCCGTCAGATCCAGCGGTCGGATCAGCTCATGCTGCAATGGGTCTTTGCTGCCGCCCTGATTGTAGTACTCAACCACCGGCAACAGATTTTCGAAGGTGCCGTTGTGCATGTAGGGTGCGGTGAGCGCAATGTTGCGAAGCGTCGGAGTACGGAATGCTCTCGTGTCGGTGAGTATGCCTGTTGCAGTCGCGCGACCAGCATCTGCGCCTGCCGGGGAGATAGACCGCCCTTCGACCCCGGTGTTGTGAAACCCCTCGTCGGTAAAGTGGGCGAAACCCGGTTGCATCTGGTGACACTTTTCACAGTCGGCCGCCATGAACGTAAAAAAACCGCGTTTGGCGGCCGCGCTCATCTGCGTGTCATCCCCTTCGAAGTACCAGCGATCAAACGGTGAGTCTGCCGATGCCAGGGTCAATTCAAACTCGCGCAGAGCCTGTTCCAGAGCAGCCTGTGTCACTTCGGTGCCAAACACCTGCGTGAACGCAAGCTGATACTCCGTCAGCTGATTCAAACGTCCGATCAGATCATCTTGTGAGTGGTTGCCCATCTCCTGCGGGTTGAGCAAAGGACCCCAGATCTGCTCCGCCAGGTTTGCCGCCCCACCGTCGGCAAGCAGATGGGGTCGATATCCCACGTTGTACAGCGTGGGTGCATTACGCTGAAGTGGCTGGCCAGATCGACCGATGGGTGTTGTGATGTTGTACTGGGTAAACCCCTGGATCGGAACGTGACAGGTTGCGCAGGACACACTCGAATCGACGGACAGCCGCCGATCAAAGAACAGTTTGCGGCCGAGACCGGCAGCGGCACCGCTCGATAAGCGATCAGCCAATGGCGGCAGGCCCATGGGTGGTTGCGGGGTGTCTGGCGCATGCATCAGAGCAGATCCAGGAACCACAAACAGATCGGTCAGGGGTGCATCTACCGTGCATGAAACCAGCCAGCACAGGCTGATGAGCAGGAATTGAGCTCTTCGCCAGACAAAACGCATTACCGGCCGTGGGCAGCAGGATGAACCCTGATCATGGCCTCAACCTGCGCAAGAGCGCAACTTCAGGTTCTCAGCGCCTGGCGGGTCATGTAGGCTCTTGCGCCTGCCGCGATCAATGCCAGTAAACAGGAGTGAACATGCAGTTTAAAAACCGAATTACCGATCTACTGGGCATCGAGATTCCGATTGTGCAGGCACCCATGGGTTGGATCGCCCGTTCACCTCTCGCTTCTGCTGTTTCTAATGCAGGGGGCCTTGGAATCATCGAAACCTCATCAGGGGAGCTCGATGCAATCCGCAAAGAAGTGATCAAGATGCGTGATCTCACCGACAAGCCGTTCGGGGTCAATATTGCGCAGGCGTTTGTTCGCGATCCGGAGATCGTCAGGTTCGTGATTGATCAGGGGGTTAAGTTTGTAACCACCTCTGCGGGGAACCCGGAGCGCTACACAGAAGAACTGAAGCGTGCCGGTTTAACTGTCTTCCATGTGGTGCCGAGTCTCAGCGCTGCGCTCAAAGCAGTTCAGGCGGGGGTCGATGGGCTGGTTGTGGAAGGCGGTGAGGGCGGCGGCTTCAAGAATCCACGTGAGGTTTCGACCATGGTTCTGTTACCACTGGTTCGCTCGCAGGTCGATGTGCCGATCATTGCTGCCGGTGGTTTTGTCGATGGCAAGTCCATGGCTGCGGCTTTCGCGCTGGGTGCCGAAGCGATTCAGATGGGCACGCGAATGGTGTCGTCGCTCGAGTCACCGGTGCATCAGAACTGGAAAGACGCGATCGTGAACGCCAAAGAAACCGACACAGTGTTCTTGAACCGGGCACATTCGCCCGCGTTGCGTGCTCTGCGAACAGAAAAAACCACGAGGCTCGAAAACCAGACCGAGACGAATGCGATGACCGAATTCGGCACTGCACTGGATCTGTATTTCGGCGGTGATATGGAGGCCAGCATCGCACTCACCGGGCAGGTTTGTGGCCGGATCGATTCGGTCCGACCGGTTGCAGAGGTGATTGCTGAGGTGCGGGAAGAGTTTTTCGCAACGATCGGGGCGCTCGCAGCGCAGTATTCATCGCGCTGATCGTGCGCTGCAAAATCTAATGCCAGCGGCCTTCAGCGGTCAAATTCGAGAGCGATCCCCATGGCGCCCGGCAGGATTCTGCCGCTCTCGTAGACCTTGTTGCCGTTGACCCAGGTGGCTTTGATGCGATGCGAGAAGGCAATGCCTTCAAACGGACTCCAGCCGCATTTCGAAAATACCGGTGTGCTGTCGGCGCCGCGTTCAACCAGCACCAGATCTGCCCAGTAGCCTTCGCGCAGATAGCCGCGGTCACGCACCGAGAACAGTTGTGCCGGTGCGTGGGCGGTCTTGTTAACAACCTGCTCGATGGTCAGTACCCCGTTGTGGATGTGTTCAAACAGACTCGGCAGAGCGTGCTGAACCAGCGGCAGGCCGGCAGGCGCACCGGTATAGGGCCGGCTTTTTTCTTCGCTTGTGTGTGGGGCGTGATCGGTCGCGATGACGTCGATCCGATCTTCGATCACGGCGCGCATGATCGCCTGGCGGTCCTCGCTGGTTTTGATGGCCGGATTACACTTGATCGCTGAACCTTTGACTTCGTACCAGGTGTCGTCGAAGAACAGATGATGCACGCAGGCTTCCGCGGTAATGCGTTTACCGGTAACAGGACCCGGGGTAAACAGTTCCATTTCTCTTGCTGTGGTCAGATGCAGCACATGCAGACGTGAACCGTATTTTCGAGCCAGCCCCACCGCCATGCTCGACGACTTCCAGCAGGCTTCGGCGGAACGGATGTTTGGATGTTCACTGAAGGGGATCGCCTCGCCAAAGCGTTCTGTTGCCGCTTTTTCGTTCGCCAGGATCGTCGGTGTGTCTTCGCAATGTGTTGCAATGATCAATGGTGTTGAAGAAAAAATTCCCTCGAGTGTTGCGGGGTTGTCTACCAGCATGTTTCCGGTGCTGGCACCCATAAAAACTTTCACACCACAGGGTAGCGATTGATCAATCGTCTTTATGTCTTCCAGATTGTCGTTGGTGGCCCCCAGGTAGAAGGCAAAATTAGCAAGTGAGCCCGCCGCAGCGCGATGGCGTTTGTCGATCAGAGCGGTCTGGTTAGTGGTGAGCGGATTGCAGTTAGGCATTTCCATATAGCTTGTGATGCCGCCGGCGATCGCCGCACGGGATTCCGTTGCGATGGTGCCCTTGTGTTCGAAACCCGGTTCACGGAAATGCACCTGGTCATCGATCATGCCGGGTATCAGCCAGGCTCCCTGTGCATCGGTCACGGTGCAGTTGGCAGGCGCAGGCAGATTGATCCCCTGGATACGACCGTCGCTGATCAACAGATCACCGTCGATGATGACGCCTTCGTTAACCATTCGGGCATTGGCAATCAGATGTGCAGACATGGGTTTGAGGTTGATCCTGACCGGCCAATTACGATGGTTAAGCCTACGTGGGTTCCCGGCAGGTTGCTAGATGTGACCAGATTCACATTTGCAGTCGGCTGTCGCCCTTATACTCGGGGCAAGGGCATTGGACTGGTTATTACCTGTGATGAAGTATTGCTCCTTTCTGGCACTCGCGTGCCTGACGTCTGCTGCGTGCGCGGATACTTTTCCGGGCATCTTTACTGGCGCTGGTTCCTGGCAGAACGACCTGTCAGGAACGCTGGATGCCGGTACATCGGTCATCGATGTTGAAGACGACCTGCGGTTCGAAGCTGACCGGGCAAACACCTTCTATGTTGCTCTGGAGCATCAGATACCGGGGCTGCCGAACGTGATGGCCAACTATTCGAGCCTTTCCGCTGAAGGGGCCAACCGGCTTCATCGCTCGTTTGACATCAAGGGTATTGGCTTCAATGTTGCCGACGACATCGCAACATCGCTGGACCTGGTGCAACACGATGTTGTCATGTACTACGAACTCCTCAACAACTGGCTTTCTGTGGATGCAGGTCTTGCGGTGCGCTGGCTGGATGGTGAGATCAATACCACGTCCAGCTCTGCCTATGCATCCACCCGGCTCGACGCACCGGTGCCGTTGTTTTATGGCAAGGCCCGTTTTGATCTGCCCACCTCAGGTCTGTGGGTGGCTGCCGACGGCATGGGCATGTCCTACGATGGCAATCGGATCCTCGATTTGAGAGCAGTGATCGGTTGGGATTCACAGATCGGCGTGGGGGTAGAAGCCGGGTGGCGCAGGTATGCGCTGACGCTTGAAGAGTTCGATCAGGTGGACTACGCCGACATCGAGTTTGAAGGTCCGTTTGCAGCATTCACCTACCGCTTTTAACGCGGCCATAGCCTGATCCCGCCATGGCTCTATAATGCGGGCCATGTATCGTTCCGAAATACTCCGCAAGCTGCGCCTGGCGCTACCCGAACATTGTGTGATCAGTGATCCGGCGCGCATGAAACCCTATGAAACGGATGGTCTGACCGCGCTCAAGCAGACCCCGTGGCTGGTGGTGTTGCCTGAAAACGAAGCACAGGTCGAAGCTGTGGTCAGAATCTGCCATGCCGGTCAGGTTCCTGTGGTTCCGCGCGGTGCGGGGACTGGCTTGTCCGGTGGCGCCCGGCCGGTGTCGGACGGCGTGGTTCTGGGCTTATCCAGAATGAAGAAGGTGCTCGATATCGATGTTGCCAACTGTACCGCGAGGGTTGAGCCCGGTGTGCGCAACATTGTGATCAGTCAGCAGGCGGCTCGTCACGGTCTGTATTACGCCCCCGACCCTTCATCACAGATCGCCTGTTCTATCGGTGGCAACGTCGCCGAGAATTCCGGCGGCGTACATTGTCTGAAATATGGTCTCACCGTCAACAATGTGCTCGGGGTCCGTGCTCTGACAATGCGCGGTGAATGGTTGAATATCGGTGGGCAGGCGCTGGATCAGGATGGCTACGATCTGCTGTCGCTGATGTGCGGTTCCGAGGGCATGCTTGCGATCGTCACCGAAGTCACCGTCCGTCTGTTGCCAGACCCACCGGCGCGACGTCTGTTGCAGGCAGCCTTTTCTGATGTCGCCTCCGCAGCAGCGAGCGTGGCTGGAATCATCAGCGCCGGGATCATCCCCGCGGGGTTGGAGATGATGGATCGACTGGCGATACAGGCGGCCGAAGATTTTGTTCACGCCGGTTACCCGCGGGACGCGGCGGCGATTCTGTTGTGCGAGATCGATGGTGTGGAAACAGCCCTGGCTGAAGACGAGCAGATGATCCGCTCCATCATGCGCGAATGTGGTGCAACAGATGTGCGCACGGCGGTGGATGCTGCGGAACAGGCCAATATGTGGAAGGGGCGCAAAGCCGCTTTCCCCGCGGTGGGACGCATATCTCCAGATTATTACTGCATGGATGGCACCATACCGCGACGGCATCTTGCGCAGGTGCTCGCTGAGATCAACCGGCTGTCGGAAGAATATGGTCTTTCGGTTGCGAATGTTTTTCATGCCGGTGATGGCAATCTGCATCCGTTGATCCTGTATGACGCAAACAAGCCGGGAGAACTTGCGCGGACCGAAGAAATGGGCGGCAGGATCCTTGAGTGCTGTGTGGTCTTTGGTGGCACGGTAACAGGTGAACACGGGGTCGGTGTGGAAAAACTCAATCAGATGTGCGCGCAGTTTTCGGCGCACGAACTGCAGCAGTTTGAACGTCTGAAAGAGGCCTTCGACCCGGATCGGCTGCTGAATCCGGGTAAAGCCATACCAACCCTGACCCGCTGCGCTGAAGTGGGTGGCATGCATGTTCATGGTGCTGACATACCGTTTAAGCACCTGGACCGGTTTTGAGAGGTCTGGTTTGGCAGACATAGCCCGGCTGCTGGCAGAAAGTGTTTCTGTTGCGTGCACAGATCGATCGGCGCTGTACATCGCAGGCAGTGGATCAAAACCTTTTAACAAGGCATCCAACGGACGCCTGTTGAGCCTGGTTGATCACACCGGGATCGTGGCATACGAACCCGAAGAGCTGGTCCTCACAGCGCGTGCGGGAACCCCACTCAAAGAGATCGAGCAGATCATGCGGGAGCGAGGCCAGTTTCTGCCGTTTGAACCACCGATGTTTCAAGCCGGCGGTACCCTGGGCGGGGCGGTTGCCTGTGGTCTGTCAGGACCTGGCCGACCCTGGCGCGGGGCAGTGCGGGACCTGGTGCTCGGTGTGGAGATGATCAACGGCCTGGGTCAGCAACTGCGCTTTGGCGGTCAGGTGATGAAGAACGTCGCCGGCTACGATGTTTCCAGGCTGCAATCTGGCGCGTGGGGAACTCTGGGTGT
>JAQBYL010000227.1 GCA_027622495.1 Pseudomonadota bacterium | reverse complement strand
AATCGTATTGGAATGCGGCAGATCATGCGGCCGAGGCACACATCGACGCAGCTGACGCCCGAGCTGAGATCCACAGGCTCGCCGCTCAAGCCGTTGCAGACCGGATGATCGCCGATGTGCCCTTGGGCGGATTTCTGTCTGGCGGTGTTGACTCTTCATTGGTCTGTGCGCTCATGCAGAAGGCCAGCATGGCACGGGTCAAAACGTTCACCATCGGTTTTGAAGAAGAGGCCTATAACGAGGCACCCCACGCAAAGGAAGTCGCGCAGCATCTGGGTACCGAGCACACAGAACTCATGGTTGGCGAAGCAGATGTACTCGATCTGGTCAGCTCACTACCCGCCACACTCGATGAACCTTTCGCGGATTCGTCGCTCCTGCCAACCTACCTTGTTTCCGCCCTCACACGCCGCTCGGTCACCGTGTCGCTGAGTGGTGACGGAGGTGATGAGCTGTTTGCAGGTTATCAACGCTATCGCTGGACGCAGCAGATGGCGCAGCGAATATTCAGCACTCCCCGGTGGTTGCGGCACAAGACTGCAGATCTGGCAGAGAGTCAGGACCTGCGCCGACTGATCGGCGGTTTGCCTACACCATCGTTTCTCGGCCGTCCGGCGCCAATTGGCGCAAAGATGCAGCGCCTTGCAGAAGTGCTGAGGGTCGAAAGCGCAGATGAACTGTTTGCCCAGACGGTTACACACTGGTCACAGCCGCACCTGACAGTTCTCAATTCTCAGGAACGATCAACGGTTTATGATGATCCTGCGCATTGGAGCTCGACACTTGCGCCCCCCAGAAGCTGGGCGGCGAGGGATCTGGTCGCCTACCTGCCCAACGATTGTCTCACCAAGGTCGACAGAGCCAGCATGCAGGCAAGTCTCGAAGCCCGGGTACCGCTGCTGGACCATCGTCTGGTTGAATTCTGTCTTGGCTTGTCTGGCGAGGTTCTGTGCCCCGACAACAGACCAAAAGGGGTGTTGAAAGATATACTCACCGGCTACCTGCCGCAGGCGATGATCAATCGTCCTAAACGCGGGTTTGCGGTGCCGCTCGGTTCGTGGCTCAAGGGTCCGTTGAAGGAGTGGGCGGCCAGCTATCTTGATGAAGTACGTTTGCGCAATGAAGGCTTTTTCGATACTGCTGTGATAACCAGAATGTGGAACCAACATGTTAACGGACAAGGCGACTGGTCCGCTTACCTTTGGGATGTGCTGATGTTTCAGGTATGGCTGAATGAGCGATCTGGTTAAGATCATCTTTGTGGTCAACGAGGCCAACTTTTTTCTGTCGCACCGTTTGAGGCTTGCGCAGGAAGCCCGGGCGCGGAATGCGGAGGTTCTGATTGTCTGCGGTAAGGGCACCGGAGAAGAGAAGTTCGCCGACTACGGTTTGCGGGTTCGGACCATCAGCATGTCGCGCAGTGGTTTTCGACCGTTCAAAGAACTGAGTACATTTCAGGCGCTGCGTCGGTTGTATCGCCAGGAGCAGCCGGATCTGGTTCACCATGTGACGATCAAGCCGGTGATTTATGGCACACCGGCGGCGCGCATGGCGGGTGTAAAGGCAGTAGTAAACGCGGTCCCGGGAATGGGTTTTGTGTTTACCGGTCAGGGTCTGCTGGCAAGGCTGCGGCGCATGTCAGTGAATCTGCTCTATCGGTTAGCGATGTCGCACCCGAATATGCGGGTGATATTTCAGAACAATGAAGACCTGGAAGGTTTTGTCAGTCATACCTTGCTGCCGCGGACCAGCGCCAGTCTGATCCGCGGTTCCGGTGTCGATCTCAGCCGCTTCGTTGCTACCCCGGAACCCGCTGAACCGATCACTTTTCTGCTGATTGGCAGAATGCTCAGGCATAAGGGTGTATACGAATATGTTGAGGCTGCATCGATCGTTGCCAAACAACATCCGGATTGGCGTTTTCTGCTGGTTGGGGATGTCGATCCTGGTAACCCGGCATCGTTGTCGCGTGAAGAACTCAACACCTGGCATCAGGCGGGACAGATCGAATGGCTGGGCCATCGTGATGATGTTGCTGCGCTCATGGCAAATTGCCACGTCATCTGCCTGCCTTCGTATCGGGAAGGTTTGCCGAAGACGCTCCTCGAAGCGTCTGCGTGTGCACGGCCCATGATTTCGTCTGATGCGGCCGGTTGCCGCGAGGTGGTCAGAGAGGGTGTCAACGGTCTGATTGTCCCGGTCCGCGATCACGTGAGTCTCGCTCAGGCGATGCAGAAGCTCGGCCACGATGCAGACCTACGAGAGCGATTTGGTCGCGCAGCCAGAGCCAAGGCCGAAGCGGTATTTTCGATCGAAGAGGTGGTGATCCATACCTTCCGCGTGTACGAGGAATTGCTCGCCTGATGACAATTGCCGTGGTCACAGGAGCGTCGGGATTCATAGGTACGCACCTGTGCGAACGGCTTCACAAGGAAGGCTTTGAAGTGCGCGTGCTGAGCCATGCAGACAATGGGTATTCTAACGAAAGGTTAGAACAAACATTCGATTCGGCCGACATCGTCTATCACCTCGCCGGTCTTGCACACGAACTGAAAGGTCTTGATGCGGAAAACTACCGGGCCGTAAATGGAAGTTTGCCCGCAATACTCGCCGAGCGCGCGGACCAACTGGGTGTGGGTGCGTTCGTGTGGCTGTCCACCATCAAGGTGCTGGGGGATGTCAGTGAAAGACCCTTGCGGATTGACGATCCAGTCCGTCCCGAAGGGATATATGCGCGCAGTAAGGTGCTCGCAGAGCAGACCATCGCAGATCTGAATCCATCGCTTCGAATAGCCACGCTGCGACCGCCGCTGGTTTATGGACCGGGGGTGCGTGGCAACTTCATGAGTCTTCTGAGACTCGCCGAACGCGGCCTGCCAGTTCCGCTTAAAGCCGCCACCGCACCGCGGACCATGGTCAGTACGGCCAATCTGGTTGATCTGCTGGTGCGCCTTTCACGTTCAGGCGAAGGGATCTTCCACGTGGGTGATGCCCAGGACCTTAGCGTATGTGACCTGTATTCTCGCCTCTGTGGTTTGTTGCGCAGTCGTGACCGGCAATTTCATGTGCCGCTCGCACTGATCAGATCTGTGGCACGGCTTACCGGCAGGAGTGCGCAGGTTTCGCGTGTGTTTGATGCTCTGCAGGTGGACTGGAGCGATACGCAAACCAGGCTCGACTGGCGGCCACCACACAGCATCGATGACCAACTCGAGAGGATGATGGCGTGTTACCGACACACAGTCTGATCGCGATCTTTGGCGGTTTCATCTGCACCGGCCTGCTGGTTCTGCTGGTACGTGAGGTCGCTGCAAAACGTCATTGGGTGGCAGTACCCAATTCGCGCAGTTCCCATACTGTGCCGACCGCAACTGTCGGAGGCATCGGTTTTGTCATACCGATTCTGACCTACCTGACCTGGCTTGGGATCGTTTTTGTCCCCCATGCACTGCCCCTGATGGGCGCGCTTGCATTGGTCGCGGCGGTCAGCCTTGCGGACGATCTGCGCGAGATGAGTCGACGCTCCCGTTTTGTTGTGCATCTGGCTGCTGTGGGTCTGGTGGTCTTCACCTTCCGCGAAGGAATGCCCTACTGGGTGCTTGCGGTCGCCGCCTTTGCGCTGCTGTGGCATCTGAATCTGTACAACTTCATGGACGGCATTGATGGCATTGCAGCCAGTCAGGCGCTGTTCTTCTGTGTGGGCCTGCAGATCGTAGCCGATGGCAATCTGGGCTGGATGAATGATCTGGTCTGGCTGCTGGCCGGGTCGATGGTGGGCTATCTGGTCTACAACTGGCCTAAGGCGTCGATCTTCATGGGCGACGTTGGCAGTGGTTTTATCGGCCTTCTGATCGGCGCAATCGTTCTCGAGCGCTCTGGCCAGACCTGGCCGTTGGTCGGGTCGTTGATACTGCTCGCCGTGTTCTGGTTTGACGCCACCTATACGCTTTGTGTGAGAATGCTGACTGGCCAGCCTTTTACCGATGCACATCGTTCGCATCTGTATCAGAAACTGGCGGCAATCAAAGGCCACAGGTGGACGATGGGCCTTTTCTGGGCGTTCGCCCTGTTCTGGCTGTTGCCGCTGGCCTGGCTTGCCAGCCGCTATCTGGCATGGAGTCTGGTGGCACTAGCAGCGGCGGTTGCACCGATCGCCGTAGCCGCGGTCTGGTTTCGCGCCGGAATTGCGCCAGTTTCGCCAGTCAAGGAGGAAGGCAGTGCGAACTTCGCATGAACTAGTCGAGCAGCTTTCGCGCCGCAAAAAGCAGGCGATCGCCGTCGCCGCGGACTGCATCGCATTGCCCGTCGCGCTGTACACGGCCATCGCGCTGCGTTTAGGTGAATGGACCCCGGAGGTCAGCGAGTTCTGGCCCGCGTTTGTCGTCTGCGCGCTGGTGTGCATACCGGTGTTCGGCGGCCTTGGTCTGTATCGGCAAGTTGTCCGCTATATGGGTAACCACGCCTTTCTGGCGGTAGTGAAGGGAGCTACGATCACCGCGATTGCGATCACTGCAGTCGCTTATATGGTCCCGTTGAAAGGTTTCCCGCGATCCGTTCCGATCATCTTCTGGTTGCTAACCCTTCTGTATGTTACCGGCACGCGGTTCATGGTTCGGGCCTACTTTCAATGGCTCACAGAAAAACTGCGCAGCCGCGAGGCCGTGCTGATCTATGGTGCGGGGAGCAACGGGGTAGGCCTCGCCCGGCTTTTAGTCAGACGCGGAGACCACGTGCCTGTCGCATTTCTTGACGATGACAAGGCCCTGCAGAAACGCAACATTGATGGTCTGTATGTTTACGCCCCAAGAGCACTGCCGCAGCTTCTGAAAGACACCCAGGCAAAACAGATTTACGTCGCGGTGGGTTCTGCCGATCCGGAGAACCGCCGACGGATCATTGATCTGCTGGAGCCTTACGGCGTGCATGTGCGGCTGATCCCGGACCTCGCTGATCTCATGTCTGGTCGACAGACGTTGCAGGATGCGCGCGATGTGCAGATCGAAGATCTGCTCGGTCGCAGTGCCGTTGATCCGCTGCCACACCTGCTGCGGGGGTCGGTGGCCGGCCGCAACGTCATGGTGACTGGCGCCGGTGGCAGTATCGGGTCGGAGCTCAGCAGGCAGATCGTGCGTCTGCAGCCCGCCACCCTGGTTTTGCTGGACCAGTCTGAATATGGCCTGTTCCAGGTGCAGCGCGAGATCGAGCAGATCTGTGCTGGCGAGCAACTCAAGGTAGAAGTCGTTGCGGTTCTGGGTTCGGTTACTGATTCGGCACTGATGCGTCGGACCATGCAGGGTTCGAGTATCGAAACGCTATACCACGCTGCTGCCTACAAACACGTCAGCCTGGTTGAAAACAATGTCATCCAGGGCCTCAAGAACAACACCTTCGGCACGCTGTACACGGCCGAAGCTGCCATGGATGCAGGGGTTAGTAATTTTATTCTGATCTCCACAGACAAAGCGGTCAGAACCAGTTCGGTCATGGGTGCAAGCAAACGTCTGGCCGAAATGACCCTGCAGGCGCTGCAGGAGACCGGGACGGAAACCCGCTTTTCTATGGTGCGTTTCGGCAACGTGCTTGGCTCGTCCGGGTCGGTGGTTCCGCTGTTTCTCGAGCAGATCGAAAAAGGCGGTCCGGTCACCGTGACCCACCCGGAAGTGACCCGTTACTTCATGACCATTCCCGAGGCAGCACAGCTGGTGTTGCAGGCGGCCAGCATGGCGCGTGGCGGTGATCTGTTCCTGCTTGATATGGGTACGCCGGTCAAGATCCTGGATCTCGCACTGCGCATGATCCGGTTGAAGGGTTATGCGATCAAAAACGAAGAGCACCCGGATGGGGATATCGAAGTGCGCTTTACTGGCCTCAAACCAGGCGAAAAGCTGCACGAAGAACTACTGGTCGGAGACGAAGTGAGCGGCACCGATCATGTGAAGATCATGCGGGCCGAGGAGCGATTTGTACCCTGGAAGGAACTGCGCGGTGCACTGAATACGCTTGAGCAGGCGTGCGACGCTTATGACTACGATGCCATCAAGACCTTTATCGAAGGACTTGTTGAAGGCAGTGATTTGGCATCGCAACTGGACGGCCTGACCGACAGAGCAGACGTTGTGCACATCAAACGGGTCAAGGACTGACCGATTCTCCACCCGCCTGTTCAAACCCCTGGCATCTGGTATCCTCACCGCTCTAAGGGGGAGGGTAGACGATGCAATACGGATTGATTCTCGGTTCACCCAGAATTGCTGATCAGATCAAAACCGCACAGCGCGCCGAAGCCGCCGGTTTTGACTCGGTGTGGACAATCGAATTCTTCAACATGCATGGGCTGGCACGCCTGATGGCCGTGGCCGCCGCAACCGAGCGGGTCAAAGTCGGTAGCGCCATCGCCTACGCCTTCATGCGCACACCGATGCTCGCCGCCTCCGCCGCCATGGACATTGACGAGGTATCCAACGGGCGCATGGTGCTGGGGCTCGGCAGTGGCACCGAACGGATGAACCGGGAGTGGTATTCCATGCCGTTCGATGATCCACCGGCACCGCGGATCAAGGATGCCATCGGGTTGATCCGCGCCGCCTTCGCCGCCGGTAAGGGTGGTGGCCTGACCTATGAGGGCAAATACTACCAGGTCAAAATACCGGCATACGCCCGCCCGTATATGGCTCGGCCGAGCATTCCCGTGTGTCTGGCAGCGGTCAACAAAGGCATGATCCGCGCAGCAGCAGCAACCGCCGACG
>JAQBYL010000226.1 GCA_027622495.1 Pseudomonadota bacterium | reverse complement strand
CAGAGCGTCTCCGGAGGCTTCCCCTGCAAGGATGCCGACAACCGGCATATTCCTATTCTTCCCGGGATCTTCCGCGGGGCCGGATGATTCCTACGCTGGATGCCTGAATAGAATCGACGAACAACCTGACCTCCGGATACTGTTCTGCCACATCCTCGAGTTGAGAACAGGCTTCTTTTACTGTGAGGCCTTTGCGGTAGACGGTTTTGTGCGCGTCGCGCAAGACCTTGATCAGATCCTCGCTGAAGCCACGACGACGCATACCTTCGATGTTGAGCCCGATTGCCGAAGCAGGATTGCCACCAACGGTCATGTACGCGGGAACGTCTTTGAGGACCAGACTCATCCCGGCGATGTGTGTATGGGCGCCGATCCGCCGATGCTGAGGTACACCTGAATAACCACCAAAATTGGCATAGTCACCGACATGGACGTGGCCGGATATCGATGCATTGTTTGCCATGATCACGTTGTTACCCACTACACAATCGTGGCCCACATGAACATATGCCATGAAGAGACAATCGTTCCCGATAACTGTGGTCGACTCGTCCTGAACCATCCCCCGGTGAATGGTCACGCCTTCGCGGATGATATTGTTGTCACCGATGATCAGTGTTGTCGGTTCGCCATGATAAGCAAGGGCTGGTGTGTCTTCACCAACACTCGAAAACTGAAAGATGCGATTATGCCGGCCGATGATCGTCGGGCCTTTGATGATCACATGGGGGCCAACCTGGCATCCGTCACCCAGCTCAACATCCGGGCCAACAATGCTCCATGGGCCTATTTCAACGCCTTCACCCAGCCGTGCTGAAGGATCTACTATCGCTCTGGCGTCGATCATGTCCCGAGCTCGTTTCTAGATTGTCTGTTCAACACAGATGATCTCTGCCGAACAGGCCAGCACATCATCAACATATGCCTTGGTTTCAAACTTCATGACCCGATGGCGATCATTGAGTATTCTCGAAGTCATATACAGCCGATCGCCCGGCACAACCGGCTTTTTGAAGCGAACTTTGTCGGTACCGGCGAGGTAGTAGATGAAGCCATCAGCAGGACGTCTGTTCTTTGTTTCAAACGCCAGAACACCCGACAGCTGCGCCATGGCCTCAACAATCAGCACACCCGGCATTACCGGATGCCCGGGAAAATGGCCTTGAAAGAACGACTCGTTGATGGTCACGTTCTTGTAACCGGTAACCGACTCTCCTGCGACCAGTTCTTCAACCCGGTCAACCAGAAGAAAGGGATAACGATGTGGCAGGTAATCCTGTAGTTCGGTTATGTTCTTCATACTCTGTTTAAGTCTATCTTCTGGTTGTTTGTATCAGTCAGTCGCGCACGAGGGCCTGCAGCTGTTTTTCCAGTGCATTAACCCGCCTGGCCAGTGCATCCAGGTTCTGGGATCGAATGGCATTTCGCTTCCAGATGTTGTGTTCGGTGTGCAGGATTACACCCGAGTAGATGCCTGGTTTTGTGATCGATGATGTGACAATTGTCGCGGCGCTCAAGACCACATGATCGCACAGCTCCACGGGTTTGCCCCCACCCACCCCGGAACCACCGGCGAGAACACAGTGGCGACCGATCCGGCTGCTACCGGCGATCCCTACGCAGCCACAGATCATGGTGTGCGCACCGATGTGTGAGTTGTGACCGATCTGCACCTGATTGTCGATCTTGACGCCGTCTTCAATGACCGTGTCGTCGATGGCACCACAATCAATCGCGGTGCACGAACCAACGCTGACTTCCTCACCGATGGTGACGCCGCCAAGCTGGGCTATGGTGACGAGTTTGCCGCCAGGACCTGGTGTGAAACCGAACCCGTCTGCACCGATGATCGCACCGCTGTGAATGATCGACCGATCGCCCAACTTCACATCAGCATAAAGCACCACACAGGGCATGATCGCGACATCTTCACCCACCACACAACGGCTGCCGATAAATGTGTTTGCATACACCCTGCTGCGCGCACCGATGCGGGTTCCAGAACCGATGTGTACACCGGCACCAATGCAGGCTGTCGGGTCGATCTGAACATCAGGTGCTACATCAGCGTGCGGATGAATGCCAATTGGTATTGGCTCGATCAAGACAAACAACTGCGAGATCCGCGCAAACGACAGATACGGGTTGTCGACTACAAGCGCGTTGGTCGGACACTCAGCTAGATCAGCTTCCTTAAGAATGACGGCGCCGGCACGCGTGCTCGTGAGGAGGGGTTTGAAATTAACGCTGGACAGGTGACTGATCTCGTCGGCAGCCGCCGTGCCAAGGCTGCCAAGACCGCTCACCCGGAAGGTCTCGTCCCCTACCAGGCGAGCGTCAATATGGCTTGCCAGATCTCTGAGGGTGAAATCAGATTCACCCACCTTTCTAGCGTTTCTCGTTGAGCTTTTCTGTCACTTTGCGGGTGATGTCATGTTTTGAGTTCGCGTACAGCATGTTGCCGCGCTCAAACACCACGTCATACCCTTCCAGATCGATCAGGTCCTTCAGAACAGCATTCAGCTTGGGCGCCATCACCTGCATCAGCTCCTGGCGTTTATCGTTAACCGCCTTCTGAAGTTTGTTGCCGAGAAACTGCAGATCGATGCGTTTGTCTTCGATATCTTTCTGAATTTTGCGCTGATCAGCGACGCTCATCACTTCGCCGTCCTTCTGGAGTTTTTCTTCCAGAGAACGGATCGAATCCGCCAGTTTTTTCAGCTCTTCTTCGTCCTTCTGCAGCTCGGCCTGTATGCCTTCGAGCAGGTTTTTAGCCTCCTCGCTGTTGGCCAGCGCGCTGTTGGTGTCGATGACAGCAATGTTCAGTTCAGCGGTCGCAACACCTGCGAAAAGGACCAGCGACATCAACGACCAGGTAGCAAACTTCTTCAACACAGCAAGACTCCTATTAAAGCGGTGGGCATCAAATCAGAATGTCCGACCAAGTTCAAATTGAAATGTTTCGACTTCGTCCAGCGGGCCTTCGTTCAACGGATAAGCAATACTGAACGTCATGGGACCCAGACCCGCAAGCCAGGTGATACCAAAACCGATCGAGTAACGCAGTTCATCGACGCTGAAATCGAAGCAATTCACACTGACCTCTGAACATTCAGTGTTGAATACGTTCCCGATATCAAAAAACACCACCGGTCGGAACTGACGGCCATCATCGACGAACGGCATCGGGAAGATGATTTCCGCACTCCCTTCCACCAGCAGATTACCACCAAACGGATCACCCTCGGGCTCGAAGAAACCCGGCGGGATCGGGTTGCCGTTGATATCGGTATTCGGCGGCGTGCTGCGCGGTCCCACTGTCGACTGTTCAAAACCTCTGACCGAGCCGAAGCCACCCGAGAAGAAATGTTCGTAAAATGGCAATGAGGAAGTATCGCCATAGCTGTCGCCATAACCGAGTTCGGTTCGAAGCCTCAAGGTAAGCGAGCGTGTGAGCGGGAAGTAGATTTCGCCTGTGTAGTTCAACTTGTAGTACTGCAAATCACTCCCCGGAACCGAAAGCTCGGCCGCCACCGACTGTGACATGCCCCGTGTCGCAAAAATACCGCGGTTCAGCGTCGACATGGACCAGCTGCCATTCACCTTCAAGTTCAGCGCTTCGGTGCCGTTCTGGTCTATGAAGTCGCTGATTTCCTGAGCCGCAAATGCACCCTCGGTGATTTCTGTGTTGTCGATGATCGCGCCGAAATTGATGCGCGAAACTTCGCCGATCGGTAACCCGAAATTGATGCCCAGGCCGACAGAATCAGTGGAGTAACTGGCAATATTCCGTTCATCATAGTCCAGGCGGCGGAAATACGCGCTGTAACCGCGACTGACCCCATCAATGGTGTAGTACGGGTTGAAGTAGCTGAAATTTGCCGACTGCTGAAAACTCGACCAGCTGACACCCACACCGAGACTGTTGCCGGTCCCCAGCACGTTGTTTTCCTGATAGCTGGCACCAAGGATGAGACCCGAATACTGGGCATAGCCGAGGGTCGCAGAAATACTGCCTGACGGTTGTTCTTCGAGCGCGAACTCCACATCGATCTGATCGTCAGTTCCGGGGACCTCAGGTGTTTCAACTTCCACACCTTTAAAATAGCCAAGCCGTTCAAGACGAACCTTCGACAGATCAATCTGCGAAGTTGATGCCCAGCCCCCTTCCATCTGGCGCAGTTCGCGACGCATCACCTCATCCTGGGTCACCTCGTTGCCGCTAAACATCACCCGGCGAACGTATGCGCGTTTGCCTGCATCGACAAAAAATTCCACATCCACCGTTCCATCGTCATTGACCTTGGGGATGCCACTGGCGGTAGCGAAGGTGTAGCCCGCGTTACCCAGCGCCTGCGTCATGCGATCTTCTGAAGCTTTTAAACGATCCTGTGAAAATATCTGACCTGGAGATATGACAAACAGACGTTCCAGATCTTCTGGTCGGATCTCGTTCAGTTCACCGATCAGATTGACGTTCCTGATGGTGTAGACCTCACCTTCTCTGACGTTGATGGTGATGTACACCTGACGTCGGTTGGGAGTAATGCTGACTTGCGTTGATTCGACTTCAAACTCCACGAACCCGCGGTCTTTGTAGTAAGACTCCAGCTTCTCCAGATCACCGGTGAGCTTTTCACGCGAGTACTTGTCATCGTTTTTGTAAAACGAAAGCAGGCTGGGGTGTTTGAGTTCCAGGCGGTCCAGCAGTTCTTCCTGTGGAAAGCGCTTGGCGCCGACGATGTTGATGTGGCGGATGCCTGAAGTTTTGCCTTCTTCAATATTGATGCTGATCGCCACGCGATTTCTGGGCAGTTCCTCAATATCGGTTTCGATCGCCGCACCATAGCGGCCTTGAGCCACATACTGACGTTCGAGCTCCAGGCTTACACGCTCGAGGGTTGCCTGTTTGAATATCTCCCCTTCGCGTAGACCCTGCTGGGTCAGACCTTCGAGCAACGCCTCAGTTTTGATTGCCTTGTTGCCTTCGATTTCAATCGACTCGATGGCCGGCCGTTCAACCAGCGTAAGGACCAATACATCGTCGTCGCGGTCGATACGAATGTCTTTGAAATAACCGGTCTGGAACAGTTTCCTGACAAGCTGACGGACACCGACCTCATCGATATTCTCGCCAACCTTGAACTGAATTTCGTTGAAAACGGTACCTGCAGACACACGCTGCAACCCTTGCAGACGGATGTCGGCTATAGGAAAGGCAGCCGCATTGGCGGCCACCCCAAGCAGCAGCAGGAGTGAAAAACACCGCACTTTCGTCAAACTCTGGAACACTAAAATAACCTGGTTATGTCGTTGTAGATGGTGAACACGATCAAAGCGCCCACCAGCATCAGGCCGAGTTGGGTACCCAGCGCCATGGTTTTTTCTGAAACCGGCCGACCTTTCACCAGTTCAACCAGGCAGAAAATGATATGACCTCCGTCAAGGATCGGGATCGGCAACAGATTCATGACGCCAAGGGAGATGCTGAGCAGGCCCATGATGCCGAGAAAGTATTTCCAACCTGCCCGTGCCGAGTCACCGGACACCTTGGCGATGGAGATCGGGCCGCTGAGATTCTTGACCGAAACATCACCCTGAACCATTTTGCGCAACAGATTCAGCGTCAGCATGGTCTTGTCGGCAGTCTCACTCAGCGCTTCGGGTATGGCATCGATCGGTCCGAAACTTACGTCGTGCAGCATTGGACCGACACCCAGATAGCCGACCGTGCTGCCATCTGTGGCTGCGCGTTCATCCGGTGTGACCTGGATGCCAATGACGGTTCTGCCTCTGGCCACTTCGAGATCCAGTGTCTGACCCGCTGAAACCTGAATAGTGGCAACCCAGTCACTCCAGCTCTCGAGTGCCTGACCATCGACCTTGAGGATGCGGTCCCATTGTGTGAGCCCTCCCCGCTGTGCTGCACTGTCTTCCAGAACCTGGCCAAGCGTCGGCAGCAGCGCTGGAACCAGACCCAGCGATCCCAACAGGTCTGGCTCCTCGGCGCCGCGCATCCACCCATCTATATCGACCCGCAGGGTTTCGCCATCAACGTCGCCCGGAACACGGACATCGAGGAGTATCTGCCCGGTTTCGCCGAGCCGGTCTGCCAGTTTCAGATTGATCTGCTGCCAGCCATAAGTGCGAACCCCATCCACCGCAACGATTTCACGGCCGGCAACCAGCCCGGCACGACCCACCATGGATTGTGGATCCACTTCGGCCACCATCGGGACCACCGAGGTGGTGCCCGCAAGCGCAAGCCCCCAATAGACTACAAACGCGAGAACGAAGTTGGCCGCTGGTCCGCCCAGCGATATCGCGATGCGCCACCAGGGCGACAAAGTCATAAAGGCAACATCACCCGGCCTCGACGCAGTGGAAAAGTCCGGATCGCGTTCATCGAGCATGCGCAGGTAACCACCGAGTGGAATGCCGGCAATAGCGAATTCAGTGCCCCGGCGATCGACCCTGGACCACAGCGGTGAACCGAACCCAACGGAAAAGCGCAGGATTCTGACGCCGGAGCGCCGTGCAACAAGGTAGTGGCCAAATTCATGAACGGTCACCAGGACACCCAACATGACCAGGAACGCAATCGGATACAGCAGAACTTCCATGGTGATTACCTTATCTCTGGCATTTGTTTTCAGGCACTTATTTTGCAGCGGCTAATTTCAGACAGTTATTGTCAGGCAAAATGCCTGATATTTTCTGAGCTTTTCAAGGATTAAACATCGGCTGGG
>JAQBYL010000225.1 GCA_027622495.1 Pseudomonadota bacterium | reverse complement strand
GCATATTGCGCAGGCTCGATTGAAAGATCTGCATCAGACCCATCACCCAAGGGGCTAAATGAAATCGTTCGCAACTATTTGCCTGCTTCTAGTCTAAAATACCGCGCCTGGAATTCCCCGCACGCAACGGAGCAGGGCAGTGGCAGGGCTGACGGAAAGACTGACGGAAAGACTGACGGAAAGACTGACGGAACGATTGAATGAAGGTAGTGGTATGAAAAGTTGTTTGAACTGGGTTCAGAACCTTGTCTGTGTCCTGATTGTGTCGGCAGCCCCGTTGGCCCTCGCCGGCGATAGCGATGATGGTTCAATTCTTCGGGAACGGTTAGTCAAACTGCGTCCCGACCTGCCAGTGCAAAGTGTGTCATCCACACCGCTGCCCGGTATTTTTGCCCTGGAACTGCCTGGCGGAACCTATCTGTACGGCACTGCTGACGGGAAGTACCTGTTTGCTGGCGACATGTATGAACTGACAGACACAAGCCTCGTCAATCTGGCGGAAAACCGTCGTTCAGACTATCGCCGCGATCTTATGGAACAGGTCAATGTTAAGGACATGGTTGTGTTTCAACCAAAGGGCCCGACAAAGGCGGTGATTAACGTCTTCACCGACGTTGATTGCGGTTATTGCAGAAAGCTGCACCAGGAAATGGCGGAGTTGAATGGTCTGGGCATCGAAGTCCGCTATCTGGCCTATCCACGCGCCGGTGTCGATTCAGATTCCTATTTCAAGATTGTGTCTGCGTGGTGTGCTGATGATCAGAAAGCAGCGATCACCAGCCTCAAACTTGGTGACACCATCCCGTCAAAGACCTGTGCAAATCCAGTCGCAGATCAGTATGAGCTTGGCCAGAAGATCGGCATCAGCGGCACACCGGCAATCGTGCTCGCAGATGGTCGCCTGCTCCCGGGGTACATGCCAGCGGAATCTCTTGCGAACGCGATAGGTCTCTAAATTGCAGCAGCCACTTCGTATCGGCATTGCCGGTCTCGGGACCGTTGCCAAAGGCGTTCTCGACATCCTTTCCACTCAGCGAGATCTCTTAACCCTGCGCGCAGGTCGCCCGCTTGAGGTGGTGGCAGTCGCATCGCGTCGTGCCAAACCGGATGTGGATCTGTATGGCGCACCGTTCTCCACTGATGTGCAAACGCTGGTCGGTAACAATCGAGTGGACGTACTGGTGGAATTGATTGGTGGTGTAGACACCGCAGCGGATCTTGTGGTGGGTGCCTTGAGCGCACATCAACATGTAGTTACCGCCAACAAAGCACTCATTGCGGCGCGGGGTGATGAGCTGATCAACCTGGCCAGAAAGAACAACATCTGCCTGAATTTCGAAGCATCGGTTGCAGGTGGTGTGCCCGTGATCAGCGCGCTTGCGCGATCCCTGGCGGCCAACAAGGTGCATTGGCTCGCTGGCATCATCAACGGCACCTCCAATTTTATTCTGACGGCGATGACAAATGAGGGGCGGGCGTTTGAAGATGTGCTCGCACAAGCGCAGCAACTGGGCTATGCCGAGGCAGATCCGACCTTTGACGTGGAAGGGATCGATGCTGCGCACAAGTTGAGCATTCTGGCCGCGATTGCCTTTGACATGAACATCCGTTTCGACGCGGTCTATACCGAAGGCATTACCGCGATTCGACCGGAAGACCTCGAGTATGCGCGCGAACTGGGTTATCGGATCAAGCACCTGGGTATCGCCCGGCAGACTGATCAGGGTGTAGAAATGCGTGTGCATCCAACCCTGGTGCCGGAAGATAACATGCTTGCCAAAGCCGACGGTGTGATGAACGCGCTACTGGTTAACGGAGATGCCACCGGCCCGACGCTGTACTACGGTGCCGGGGCTGGTGAGCGGCCTACGGCTTCCGCCGTGGTCGCCGATCTGATTGACATCGCCCGAGGCAACCAGTCAGTGGCACGTCCAGGGCACGGCCGACCGCAAATGCTGAATATTTCGGATATCGTTTCGGCCTACTACCTGCGCATCCCGAGCCTCGACCGGTCAGGGGTGTTCGCCAAAGTGGCGACAATTCTGTCGAACAACGGGATCAGCATTGAGGCCGTGATTCAGCGCGAACGCGCGGCGAAAAAAGTTGATGACCAGACCCGGGTGCCGATCATCATTCTCACCCACGAAGTGGCTGAGAGTGTGCTGGATGCAGCACTGATGGAGGTGCAAAAACTCCCCGAGGTGTACGATACGATTGCAAGAATCCGGGTAGAACATCTCACGTGATACGCTGAACAGGCGATTCTCTTTTAAGGCTCACTAGACTCATGAACGACGATGTAGCCGTCGTACCCAGACCGGTTGATACAAACCTGCGGCTGGAGGGCGTGCCTGCCTTTCTGGAGCGCATTTACCTCGCCAGAGGCGTGCGCTCACGCGACGAAGTTGACCACCGTATGCAGGGGTTGTTAAACCCATCGCAACTTCGCGATGTGGACATCGCTGCACAGCGGATTGTCGATGCAATTCAGCGCAAGGCCAGAATTCTGATCATTGGTGATTTCGATGCTGATGGCGCCACCGCTTCGGCGCTGGCGGTTCTGGTTCTGCGTGCCTTCGGGCATCACGACGTCGATTACCTGGTGCCGAACCGATTCGAATTTGGTTACGGTCTTTCACCCGAGATCGTCGATGTGGCGGCAAAGCGTTCGCCTGATCTGTTGATTACCGTCGACAACGGGGTGTCCAGTGTCAGTGGGGTTGCGCGGGCCAGGGAACTCGGGATCGACGTGGTGATCACTGATCACCATCTGCCCGGCAATGAACTGCCTGCAGCCTTCGCGATCGTTAATCCCAACCATTCTGACTGCGGTTTTCCGAGCAAGGCTATGGCAGGCGTCGGGGTGATCTATTACCTGCTGAGTGTTGTTCGTGCGCAACTCAGCGCACAGGCCTGGTTTAAGGGCAAACCACCTAACCTCGCAGACTATCTCGATCTGGTTGCGCTCGGGACTGTGGCTGACGTGGTTCCACTGGATCGCAACAACCGGATTCTGGTGTACCAGGGCTTGCTGCGCATCCGCCAGGGCCGTTGCCGCCCAGGCATCAAAGCTCTATGCGAACGGGCGAAGCGCGATCTCGCAACACTTGAGACTTCTGATCTGGGCTTTGCCATCGGTCCCAGAATCAATGCGGCCGGTCGGCTTTCTGACATGAGCATGGGTATACGCTGCCTTCTGGCTGAAACCCTCGCTGAGGCGCGCACACTGGCAAGTGCACTGGATGAACTGAATGTAGTACGGCGCGAACTCGAGCAGGACATGGTCAGCGATGCAGAACTGATCGTGGCCGGCCATCAGATCGATGTAGGCAATCGATTCGGGGTCTGTGTCTACGACGAAAGCTGGCACCAGGGTGTTGTGGGCATTGTGGCAGGCAGGTTGCGCGAAAAACTCAATCGACCGGTGGTTGCGTTTGCCGAAGCTGGGACTGCAGCGCCAGATGAACTCAAAGGCTCAGGCCGTTCGTTGCCGGGTCTGCATCTGCGCGATGTACTTGCCGAACTTAACGCCCAGTATCCGGGGATGCTGGGGCGGTTCGGCGGGCATGCGATGGCGGCGGGACTCAACATCAAGCGGGTGCATTATCCGCGCTTTGCGATGGCCTTTGATCAGGCAGTCGCGTCGCACCTGGATGCCGCCGCGCTCAGCAGAACCATAGTGACGGATGGCGAACTGGCTACCGCCGATCTGAACCTTGATGTGGCGCAGGTACTGACCGCTGCCGGACCCTGGGGCCAGGCGTTTCCCGAACCACAGTTTCATGGTGAATTCGACCTGGTCAGCCAGCGCATCGTGGGTGAGCATCATCTCAAGCTAGTGGTCAGACATGGTGGTCGATTACTCGATGCGATTGCATTTCGACGGGGGCCTCTTCCGGATGGCACCATACGGATACTGCTGGTGTATCGGTTGCAGAAGAACGATTACGGTCAATACCCCACCCTGCAGTTGGTGGTGGAGCATCTCAAGCCGTTGCCGTAAACTGGCGCGCTTTTTTAACCCACGCGGTACCTTTGTAAAAGACATGGTAGAAATCACGTCAATTCGCGAACGTATCAAGGGCCTCAGTGAGCGCGATCAGCTGCTCAGGGGGTATCTTTGACTTCGATAGCAAACGCGAACGCCTTCAGGAAGTTGATCTTGAGCTGAGTGATCCCAAGGTCTGGGACGACCGGGATCGCGCTCAGATGCTGGGCAAGGAGCGCGCCGGACTTGAGCAGATCGTGTCGTTGTTGAGTACCTTGCAGGACGGGATCGAAGGCCTCGGTGAGCTGGCTGAGCTTGCCACGCAAGAAGGTGACCGTTCCGCTCTGGATGAGATCGATGAAGAGCTGGATGAGCTTGACGATCAGTTGGAAGCCCTTGAATTCCGCCGCATGTTCCAGGGTGAGATGGATCCGGCGAACGCCTATCTCGAGATCCAGGCCGGTTCTGGTGGTACAGAAGCACAGGACTGGGCCGAAATGCTTCTGCGTATGTACCTGCGCTTTGCTGAGAAGAAAGGTTTCGAAACGCAGATTACTGAACTTTCCGAAGGTGAAGTGGCAGGGATCAAAAGTGCTACCGCGCTTGTGAGTGGGGATCACGCGTTCGGCTGGTTGAGAAGCGAAACCGGTGTCCATCGCCTGGTCCGCAAGTCACCGTTTGACGCGGGGAACCGTCGCCACACTTCGTTTGCCTCTGTGTTTGTTTCGCCGGAAATTGAAGATGACATCGAAATCGACATCAATCCGGCAGACGTTCGTACCGACACCTACCGTGCCAGCGGGGCCGGCGGTCAGCACGTTAACCGGACTGATTCGGCAGTGCGGCTGACTCATCTACCGACCAACACCGTCGTGCAGTGCCAGAGCGAACGATCTCAGCACCAGAATAAAGATAAAGCTTACAAGCAGTTACGAGCTAAACTTTATGAACTTGAGATGCTGCGGCGGCGATCTGAGCAGCAGGCGATCGAAGACGCCAAAGCGGATATCGGCTGGGGCAGCCAGATCCGTTCCTACGTGCTCGACCAGTCGCGGGTAAAAGATCTGCGAACCCAGATCGAACGGACAGATCCCAACTCGGTGCTCGACGGCGACCTCGATAGTTTTATTGAAGGCTCACTGAAAGCGGGTCTGTAAATTCCTTAAACGGACATGAACATGAGCGACGACAACGACATCATCCGTACCCGGCGCGAAAAACTGAGCCGCTGGCGCGAAACAGACGATGCCTATGCCAACGACTTCCGCCGTCAGGATCTGGCAGCCGCACTGCAGGAGCGATACGCCGGGCAGGACAAAGCAGCACTTGAAGACAGTCTGGTTGCAACCGCGGTGGCCGGCAGGGTCATGCTCAAGCGGGTGATGGGCAAGGCAAGCTTCGTCACGTTGAGCGATGTGAGCGGGCAGATCCAGTGTTACCTCACCCGCGATGGTCTCGGCGAGGCCGGTTATCAGGAATTCAAGGATCTGTGGGATATCGGCGACATCGTCGGTATTGAAGGAACCCTGATGAGAACCAACAAGGGCGAACTCACGGTGGCAACTTCCAACATCCGTCTGCTCAACAAGACCGTCCGGCCACTTCCGGAAAAGTGGCACGGTCTGACAGACACCGAGGCCCGCTATCGGCGCCGGTACCTGGATCTCATCATGAATGAAGAGACGCGCAGCACCTTCCGGACGCGCTCGCAGATTCTGCACCACCTGCGCCATTTCTTTGTTGAACGCGACTTCCTCGAGGTCGAAACACCCATGATGCATGCGATCCCGGGTGGTGCAGCTGCTCGACCCTTCGTCACCCATCACAACAGCCTGGACCTTGAGCTGTACCTGCGCATCGCACCGGAGCTGTACCTGAAGCGACTGACCGTAGGTGGCTTTGAGCGCGTATTTGAAATCAACCGCAGTTTTCGCAATGAAGGCTTGAGTACCCGGCACAATCCCGAGTTCACCATGCTCGAGTTTTACTGGGCCTATGCCGATTACCGCGATCTCATCGAATTGACCGGTGACCTGCTTGCGGAATTAACCACCAAAGTGCTAGGTAGGAGTGCGTTCAACTATCAAGGAACCGATATCGACTTCGGTAAGCGACCCTTGCAACTGACCATGGCTGAGTCGATCGTCGTCGAAGCCGGTTTCAGCGAAAGTCAGGTGGAAGACCCGCAGTTTATGCGCGACACCCTGGCGGCGATGAACCAGAAAGTCGAGGCCAGCTGGGGGATCGGCAGGTTGCAGATGGCCATGTTTGAAGCCCGGGTAGAAGAAAAACTGTTTGCTCCCACCTTCATCACGCATTACCCGATTGAAGTATCGCCGCTGTCACGACGCAACCGCGATAACCCCGATCTGAGCGATCGTTTTGAGTTGTTCGTGGGCGGACGGGAGATCGCCAACGGCTTCTCGGAACTCAATGATCCCGATGATCAGGCTGAGCGGTTCCGCGATCAGGCGAAGCAGAAAAGCGAAGGGGATCTGGAGGCCATGCACTTTGACGCTGACTATGTTGAAGCGCTCGAATATGGCCTGCCGCCCACCGCCGGGGAAGGTATCGGTATCGATCGTCTGGTCATGCTTCTGACCAATTCCCCATCGATCCGCGACGTGCTGCTGTTCCCGTTGATGCGACCGGGTAATGTCTGAAGATAGCGAGCGCGTTCGTCTGCAGGCTGCCTGGAAGGCTGAACTGCTGGCGGAGTTCGATAAGGGCTACATGCGCGATTTGCGTCGATTTCTGAATAACGAAAAGCAGG
>JAQBYL010000224.1 GCA_027622495.1 Pseudomonadota bacterium | reverse complement strand
CTTGCGCGATCAGGCGCAGGACATTCGCCGCGGCAGCCGGGGTGGTGGCAAACACACCCGAGTGCATCTTGACGCCACTGGGTATACCGAGGACCGGGATGGTCTGGCCGAGAATCCGGTACAGATCGCGTGCGGTTCCATCGCCACCGGAAAACACCAGCAAGTCCACCTTGTGCGCGAGCATCGCTTGTGCTGCATTAACGGTGTCTTCGGAACTGCTCGGATCACTACACTGCCCCAGCACCCGAAAGCCAGTTGTGGAATTTCGCAGAACGCGTTCACCCATCCCGCCCGACCAGGTCACCCAGTCAAAGCTGTGACGGGTTTCGCCAAGCGCGTCAAACATGGCTTGCGCGCGTGGTCCACCCCGTGGCACGCCACCTTTAGCCCGTGCTTTCTGCTGAAGGTCAGACCCGTCACTCCCTTTGAGCGACACCTCGCCCCCAATTCCCGCCACCGGATTAACAATCAGACCAACGCTAAGCACAGACAATTTGTTCCACCGTCTGGGCAATGGCGAGAGCTGCGGTCAAGCCAGGGGATTCAATCCCCAACAGATTCACCAGGCCGCAGGTTCCGTGCTGGTCCGGGCCATCGATACGAAAATCTGCCGCCGGTTCGGAAGGACCTGAAATCTTCGGCCGTACACCGGTATAGTCCGGATGCAGGCAGGTTTCATTGAGACCTGGAAAATATGCACGGATGGCCGCGATGAAAGCCTCACGGTTGCTGTCGTCAAAGGTGTAGTCAACGCTGTCGATCCAACGAACATCCGGTCCGAACTTCACCTGCCCGGCCATATCCAGTGTGACATGCACGCCCAGACCACCGGGTTCGGCTACCGGGTAAATCAGGCGTTTGAACGGCTGCGGACCGGCATACGCGTAATAGTGACCGCGGGCGAAGTGCGCAGCCGGACTATTGCCTATGAGCCAGCGTGCGATATCCGGTGCGCGCAGACCGGCGCTGTTGATGACCCAGTTCGCCTGCAGGGCGTAATCACCGCACAGAACCTGGATCTGCCTGCCTGAACCACTTAAACCTTGAACTTCGGTCGCGAAGGCAATCATTCCACCGTGCGCCTGCAGGTCGCCTTGCAGCGCAAGCATGAACTGATGCGAATCGATGATGCCGGTTGTCGGACTGAACACACCGGCGAGCGCTTCTACTTCGGGTTCCATGTCGCGAATCTGGGCTGACGTCAGCCAGGTCAGATCACCAGCTCCGTTCGCCAATGCCTGGGCCTGATAGCTTTTAAGAACATTAAGGTGGTCGCTTTGGGTGGCAACGATGATCTTGCCGCAATTTGAGTGAGGTACACCACGGGCTACACAGTAGCGATAAAGCAACTCCTTACCCCGAACACACAACTTCGCTTTCTGGGAACCGGTGGCGTAATAGATGCCTGCATGGATGACTTCCGAGTTCCGTGAACTGGTTTCAGTCCCGATCTGCCTGTGACGCTCAAGCACGACGACTTCGCGACCAGCAGATGCAAGCTCAGCGGCCACTGCCAGACCCACAACACCAGCGCCAATAACAATGCAGTCAACCTTTTCGGTCACGATCGCGCGCCAGCCAGCACGTCATGAAATTGTTGTGCCCGCGGAGGCAGACCCGCGCAGCGACGCGCAGCCGCGCGATGCTCGATCTGCGACCGGAAATCGCCGACGCAGATTGATGGATCATCAGCACTCACAGTGAAATGCACGCCAGCTGCCTGTGACAAAAGGTACTCGATGGCCTGAACATCCACTTCGCTTGAAAAAAATGCGCTCTGCCCGGCCGCACCACGCGGTGGCGGAGCGTAGCGATATCCGTAATCAGGGCGCGCTCGCCGCGCTCGACCTGCAAGGCACCAGTGGCTGATTTCATGCAATGCGCTCGAAGCATAGTCATGGGAGTAACGGATGATCGCCCGGCCTTTTTTCGACGCAGGTAAATACAGCGGTTCCGGCGCCCCACCGTAGATGACTACACCGTGGGTAAGGCCAAAGGTCCGGTTGAAAAGTCCGGCAATTGTGCAGTCGTTCATGGCTGTTATCTGGCGGCTACCCATCAACCTTCATCGATACAGCGGGTCTGCCGCAGCCATTCAAAGTAGTCTTTAGAAAGGTAGGGCCTGCCTTCCAGCAGATGAGTCAGATAGTCGCGTGTCGGGGAAAGGCCCGCCACCCTGAGCGCCGAATTGGCGAAATACACCCAGGTGTTGACCGGCCCGTCATTGGTGTGCACACCGATAACGTCACGCCCGTAGTTGACCGGCGCTTTCTCGAATGGATCCATTTTGTAGATTTCATCAATACCAGCGAGTTCATAGAGCACACCCTCAACCGTAGCACCACGCTGGGGTGCAACGTTGGCATGACCACTTTGCGGCGGACCAGGGGTGAGCTTGTCGAACAAAAGCGAAAAATCTTTGAGCAACGCGGGCTGAATCCGCACAACCCGCAGGCCCCGTGCAGCCACCCGGGTCGGGTTCATGTTCGAGCCGTAGGCAAAATAGTGCTCAATCACCCTCAATTACCCTTTGCGTATCCAGTAACGGTAGAGTCTGTTCTGTGTCCCTTCAGCGGCCGTAACTTCCTTTGCCAGCAGGGTGTGCTTCATGAATCGGCAGAAGTTTTCGAAATCCCGGTCGGTGGAAGGATCGGTCGCCTCAATTAACAACACCTGTCCGCTGTTCATTTCACGCACCCGGTTTCGGGCCAGCATCAGCGGTTCCGGGCAGATGAGACCGGTTGCATCGAGCTGTTCGTCAAATGTCTGCATCAGTGGTTTTCGACAGGTAGTTCAAGCGCGGCGATGTTAGCCCATATCCGGGCGCAGTTCAGGGCCCGCGCAGCCACCATCCGCTACCTTGACAGCCATTGGCACCCATCTCACACTCGAACGCATACCGTATTGCGTTGTCATAGATGTACCATGATTTAAAGTCAGGACGGGGTTTGAAAACTTATCGTTTAAAGCTGGTTGCGGTCCTCCTCGTCGTACTTTGTGTACCGGCGCTGGCCTGGGCTGATCAAACCGGCGACGCCAGTACCCGCGTTTTTGAATCAGGTGGCGAACTGGATGAAATTGACGCCCAGATCGAAGCCACCGAATACCAGGAGGCAAATCGCGTCCTTGAATCGATGATCGTCGGGATCGAAGACCGCGAGCACCGTTATCACCCCGACCTGGTCAGACCCCTGACCCTGCTCGGCGATGCGCTGCGGGGTCTTGGCGATGCACCTGGCGCACTCGACGCCTACCAACGGGCCATTCACGTCGACCGGGTCAATTTTGGACTGTATTCACCCGGACAGGTCAGCATTGTTTACAAAGAAGCCGATACCTTGCGGTCTGTGGGCGACCTTCAGGAAGCGACCAAACGTGAGGAATATGCATACGAAGTCCTGCAGAAGGCTTTTGGCGTGCATGGCAATCAACTGCTTCCCGGGGTGTATCACCTGGCCGACTGGTACGAGAAAACCTACAACATCTTTGCTGCCCGGGCGTTGTACGAACATGCAGTGCGGATATACGAAGCCAATGGCCAGGCCGGCTCTCTGGAAATGTTGCCTGCGCTGCGCGGTCTGGCGTCAACCTACCGGCTGGAACGGTTTCCACCCTTTTATGTGGGTGATGACTCATCCGCCTTCGCGGAATCCAGCATCTCGTCAACCGTGGACTTGAAAGCCAGCCACATGCGGATCAACAACTTCGCCGCCGGTGAACACGCTCTGCAACAGGTCGTGCGCATCCTGAGCACTCAGCCCGAGCCAGATTCAAAGGCGTTGTTGCAGGGAGTTCTCGATCTGGCTGACTGGTACATGCTGTTTGAAAAGTTCAGCCGCGCTTTACCGCTGTATACCCATGCATTTGAGCTTAGCGAAGAAATCGAAGACATGGATGCGGTCGCCTATTTCGCGCAACCGAAAATGCTGCATTTCCCGGTGCCGAGAGATCCGAATCCGCCACCCATCGATAACCGCGGTGAAGAACTCAAAGGCCAGATCGAGATTGGTTATGCCGTGAGCGTCCGCGGTGCTGCCATCGAAATGGTCACCCTGGTCTCAGAGCCGGAGGGGCTGATGGACTACAAGCTGCGGAAGAGCCTGCGCGCGTCGCGTTTCCGGCCTGCTCTTCTGGACGGTGAGGCGATAGACATTAGTGACCAGTCGCACCGCCTGGAATTCAGCTATTTTGAGAAAAAGAGCGACAAGACGGCGCCAGATGCTGATGACATCTAGGCGTACAGGTCCTGTTCAGATTCACCTGGCTATGCTGCCTGGTGCGGGGCGTTCGCTGTGTGACCTTATTCTGATTGGCATCCGGTGTCAGCCCCGGGCGTAAGCTTCAGGAGCAGGACATGAAAGACCAAAGTCGACCCCTTCGACTCTCGATCTGGCGGATTGCCGGGCTGAGCCTCGCCCTGTGCGTAACGTCAGCCTGTGCGCCGATTACGCCCCTGCCCACACCGAGCATGCCGCCGAGCCCCTCAATGCCCATGCCTTCGTCCAGCAGCCCGCCTTCACCGCAGAGCGGGTCACCCTCGAGCAGTCCACCGTCCAGTAGCCCGCCTTCACAGAGTGGTTCACCCTCGTCATCGCCACCAGCTCAGCCGGGGTCGCCGAGTCCCAGTTCACCCTCGTCAATGCCCTCGCCGAGCAGTGGCATGCCAGGTATGCCTGTGCCCAGCGGTGGTCCACCAGGTCAGCAACAGGGGCAGCCGGGTAAGCCTGGTCAGGAGGGCAAACAGGAAGGTAAACAGGACGGCCAGGACGCTCCGCAGATGCCCGGTTCTGAGGCCGGTGGTCAGTCGAGCGGCGAGGACGGTAAGGAAGGATCAGGATCACCCGATGACGCAATGGGCGGCATGGAAGGGGGTGGTGATGGAAAACACACGCAGAAAGGCGGCCCCCCCAGTGCTGGAGGCAGTGGACAGGATGGCGCACCAGGGCAACCGGGTGGTGAACCCGGACCCAGTGGCCAGCCAGGGCAACCTGGCGGTGAACCGGGTCCAGACGGGCAACCGGGACAACCCGGCGAGCCTGGCTGGGGTGACACAGATCAAGCGGGCGGCGACGGCTGGGAAACCAGCAATGAGGTGCCCCCTGAACAGAGCGCAGGCGAAGCGGGTCAACCTGGCGAACCCGGCACCGGCGGCGACAAACCTGGCGACAAGCCGAAGTCAGCGGGCGAAAGCGAACTGGAAGAGGCGCTCGGCAGTATAGATGGTGAGATCCTTGCTGAACGGGCTGTCATCGAAAGTCGCACCAATGAGAAACCCGGCAACTCGTCGTTGCCTTCTTCCGGGGATGGCAGTGGAAACGCCAACAATGACACCAGCCAGCCCTCCGTGCTGATCCCGAGCAACCGGTCCGAGCCGCCGCCGCCGATGGCGAACAGGCCAGGTGCGGGGAATGTGCCAGCAGACCTGCCGGATGCGCGCGATGACGATATAATCGCACGGCAGCTGCGTGAGGCTGCAATGCAGGAAACAGACCCGGAACTGCGGGAAAAGCTGTGGGAAGAGTATCGCAGGTACAAGGGCGCCTGATGCAGGTTGCTCAAACAGGACAGGAAAGCGGAAAAGGTAGGCAGTTGAGATACCCAGTCGGCCAGGTCAAAGTCATTCTGTATGCAGGGCTCATCACCCTGTTGTCAGGCTGCGTGAATCAGGTGGTTCGGACCGTGGATATGACTCCACCGGACCAGATCACCCGTGCTCAGGAAGAGCACGAACTGCTCGACATCGGCATCAGCGTATTCGACCCCAACATTCCGGAAAGCTTTGACGAGCAGGTTGCAGCGCTGATTCAGCCTGACGTGCGTCATGCCGAAGCGAACTTCATGCCCTACATTGCCAAAAACCTGCTTCAGTCCACAGGCAACTGGGGTGCGGTCAGGGTTGTACCGAGACCGACGCACGCCGTTGACGTTATTGTTACCGGCAAGATCATCGAGTCGAACGGGGAACGCATGCAGCTCGAGATCAGCGTGTCGGATGCCCGCGGAGAACCCTGGTTCACCAATACCTACCAGGCTCTGGCCAGCAAGTACGCCTACGACGACACGCTTCCGCCAGACATCGATCCATTCCAGGCGATCTACAAATCTCTGGCTAATGACATGCTGGCCTATCGCGAGAACCTGACGGCCGAAGATATCCGGATGATTCGAACCACCGCCGAAATGAAGTTCGCCCGTGATTTCGCACCCGATGCGTTTTCTGAGCATGTTTCTCAAACCCAAGGGGCGTTCAACCTGATGCGCCTACCCGCCGAAGACGACCCCATGCTTGATCGGGTTCGGCAGATCCGCGAGCGTGAATATCTGTTCATTGACACGCTGGACGACTACTACGCAGGTTTTCACCGTCAGATGTACTCGCCTTACCAGAGCTGGCGAAAAGCCACATACGACGAAGCCATTGCGTATCGCGAGCTGAAAGCTCAGGCACGTAACCGGGCGATGGCGGGCACCGTTGCCATCATCGGTGGTGTTGCAGCGATTTATGAGAGTAACAATGCCTGGGTGGATGCCAGCGGGCTGGTTGGCATCGGCGCCGGGGTAGCGCTGATCAAAATGTCGGTAGCAAAACGTTATGAAGCAGAAATGCACGCCGAAATAATGCGCGAAGTGGGAATCGCTGCTGAAGCCGAGTTACTGCCCTACACCATCGCCCTTGAAAACCAGAACGTGCGTCTGCAGGGAACCGTCGAGGAACAGTATGTCGAACTGCGGCGTATCCTGCGGAAGATCTATTTCGAGAATCTGGGTCTCGAAC
>JAQBYL010000223.1 GCA_027622495.1 Pseudomonadota bacterium | reverse complement strand
CTCGGGTTCGACCCGTCGGGCGGAGTCGCCGCAAGTACAGAGGTCGGCGTCACATCATTGCGCCTGGTCTATTGCCTCGGCCCGGTGTTCTTTTACGGCCTGGCTCTGCGGCTTATCTGGAATTACCCGCTGACCCCTGCGCGTCACGCACGACTTCGCGATTCGCTTGAACGTCGCAGCGTTCGTCTGGCGGCAAAAGCAGCGCTGGCTGAAGGCGTTCACTCTGACCCCAAAACTTACCAGGACACGAAATGATCGATCTGCACAAAGATGACGAGATTTATACGCTGACACTCGACGATGGGGAAAACCGCTGGACCACCAGCTTTGTACGGGCCATCGATAAAGCCCTCGACGAGATCGAAGCGTCTGAAGGACCCGCGGCCCTGCTGACGCGATCTGCATCCGCCAAGTTTTTTTCTAACGGACTGGATCTGGAGTGGCTTGCGTCTGAAGGCGACCATCCCGGCGGTGATAAGAAAGTTTTCGGGGCTGAGTTCATGACGCTCATGGGCCGGCTGATCACCTTTCCGGTACCCACCGTGTGTGCGATCAACGGCCATGCGTTCGGCGCCGGGATGATGAGCGCCATGTGTCATGACGTGCGGATCATGCGTGAAGATCGCGGGTTTATCTGCGCCAATGAAATGCAGCTCGGTATGGCCATACCGAATCCGGAACTGGCCCTGTTCAAACACAAGCTGAGCGCCAACACGTTTTTTGAAACCGTGCAGCTTGCGCGTCGCTGGACCGGTCCCGATGCGCAGAGCGCAGGCATCGTGCAACAGACTGCCAGCGACGAAAACCTGTTGGATCTCGCCACTGAGCGCGCCCGTGCGCTTGCTCCACTCGGCAAAAACCGGCAGGTGTTCGGCGGGCAGAAGGAGCGTCTGTTTGGTGAAAACGCCGCCATCAACAACGTCCACGGAGCGGCCTACATGCTGCGTAATTCCGACAAATATCGCGCCTGATCGCATATAAAACGGCTACATCCGCGCGTTTTACCAAACTTTTACATGCCGTAGCCGTTAAGCACGGCTAGGCTTGCGCAGGTGATGAAAACAAAACCCCGCATACTCGTTATAGAAGACGAGACTGCCATCCGAACTGGCCTTACGGATGTGCTGATCTATCACGGTTACGATGTCGAAGACGCCGCTGACGGGACCACCGGCTTGGAGCGTGCGCGCAGCGGCAAGTTCGATCTGATTCTGCTCGACATCATGCTGCCGGGAATCAACGGTTTTGATATCTGCAATGCCATCCGCGAAGTGGATCCGATTCAGCCGATCATCATGCTCACCGCCCGGACCAGCGACGAAGACATCGTGCATGGCCTCAAGCTCGGTGCCGATGACTATGTTGCTAAACCCTTTTCGATAGAACAATTAATGCTCAGGGTCGCCGCTGTTCTGCGTCGGACCCGCCTGCCGGACGTTCTACAGATTATTCTTCAGAGTAAAGCCCATCGACTTCTAATCGACACACTCAATCTGACAGGCCAGGCGGGTTCAAACACGCTCACGTTCACGCGGCGAGAAATGGATATTCTGATCTATCTGCATCAGCACAATGATCGGCCCGTTCCGCGTGATGAACTGCTGTCTGAAGTCTGGGGTTACGCGCGCGGGATCGACATCGAAACGCGGACCGTCGACATCCACATCGCCAAACTGCGCCGCAAACTGGAACCCAATCCCAAAGAGCCAGACTATCTGCTCACCGTGCGCGGCGCAGGCTACCGGTTGATGAGTGAGTCGTGATCATCCCGGCGCAACAACGACGACGGCTCAAATGGACACTGATCGGCTTGTTTGTCGCTCTGCTCATCCCTGCCGTGAGCCTGACGTGGCTCGCCTATCGGCAACTGCAGTACGAATCGTTTTATCAGCATCAGGCTCTGGCTGAGTCCCTTGTCAGTCAGGTTGATGCCCGCGTCACCACCTTGTTTGCAACCGAAGACCAGCGTTCATTCGTTGAGTTCAGCTACCTGATGGTGGGCGAAGGGCAGTATGTACAGCGTTCACCGCTGTCTCAGTATCCGGTCAATTCCGCAGTACCAGGCCTGATCGCTTACTTTCAGGTGGACGCTACAGGTGGGTTTTCTACCCCGCTGTTGCCGGTAACCCAGATCAGCGAAGGAGTTGAGGATCGCCCGGAACGAACAGCTCTGGAAATGCAGATCCGCGCGCTGCTGAGTGAACCTGTTGCAAAACGGCTGGATGAAACTGTGTCGGCACCGGCTTCAGTCGCGCCCGCACCTTCTTTCGCTCAGGGAGGACTCAAGGCAAAGAAGGACGACACGTTCGCCGATGCAGACCAGATGCAAACTGATGAGCCGATTGACTCGGCAACGCGCCTGTTCGACAACCTGGATCAGAACGAGCGGCAGATGCCCATGCCAACGGATGCGGCTCGATTGAACCTCAAAGAGACCTATGAGGTTGAACAGATCGCTGCAGAGGGCAAAACCGCCACCGCCCAGAAGCTGGAAAAACGGGCACGGCGAACCGAACGTAACTACGAACCCGAAAGCGCTGGGTCGGCCGAGGTGTCCGCTGCGCCGTTTGGCAGCTTTCGCAGCGAAGTCGATCCATTCCAGGCTCAGGCGTTGGGAAGTGACCATCTGGTCATCCTCAGAAACGTCTGGCGTGAGCAACAGCGTCTGATCCAGGGTGCAGTGCTCACTAAAAAAGACCTGTATCAGGAACTGATCCAGCAGCCCTTCATGGATTCGGCCATCGCCTCGATGAGCGATCTGAGCATCACCTTCCCCGATACCGACATCACCCATATTGTGTCATCCATGCACAGCGGCGAAAGACCAGGGGCAGATATCGGCGACACCCTGCTTTACAGACGCACCCTGTCTGCACCTTTCAACAATATGGAGCTGGTTTTCAGTTTCAGCCGCCTGCCGCTCGGAAGTGGCGGTGCATTGATTCTTCTAACCGGTGGCGTGCTGCTGGCCCTGATGCTGGGTGGTTTCATCCTGCTCTATCGAACCGGGGTCAGACAGATTGCCCTTGCTGAACAGCAGCAGGACTTTGTTTCGGCGATCAGCCATGAACTGAAAACACCACTGACATCAATTCGTATGTACGGCGAGATCCTCAAATCCGGCTGGGCAACAGACGAGAAAAAGCAGGAGTACTACCGGTTCATTTTTGACGAAAGTGAGCGCCTGACCCGTTTGATCAACAACGTGCTACATCTGGCGCGAATTAATCGCAACGGAAATGAGTTGACCATCCGTAGCACCAGCGTAGGTGAATTGACTGACCTCGCCCGATCCAAAGTTGCGTCAACACTGGAAGCAGCCGGTTTCACCCTGGAAGAGCGTCACACCGATCCCGAGTTGCAGGTGCAGTTGGACAGCGACGCGTTCATCCAGATCGTGATCAACCTGATCGACAACGCAATCAAATTCTCTGCCCATGCCCAAACCAGATGTGTTCAGTTCAACAGCCGCAGAGTTGACGGCAGCGTTGCGTTCAGCGTGCGCGACTTCGGCCCCGGCGTGCCCCCGGACCAGATGCGCAAGATTTTCAAACTGTTTTACCGGTCTGAACAGGAACTCACGCGTGAAACGGTGGGCACGGGTATCGGCCTTGCACTGGTCGCTGATCTCGCAGCCGCCATGGGCGGAAGCGTCGATGTGGTCAACGCCAATCCCGGTGCTGAATTTCGCGTTCGCCTGCCTGTCAGTACAATCGAGGCGTAAACCTCCGACGGAAATCAGGTCGAGAAGAGCGAACGACTGATCACCACATTCTGTATTTCTGTCGTGCCGTCCAGATACGCAGCCATCTTCGCCGCGCCCAGATGCCGACCGAGCGGGACATCGGCACGATAACCAGATGCCCCCATCACCTGCATGCAGTCAGCAAGACGTTTTAGCGCAGCCGTTGTTGCGAACTTCTTGGCATGGGCTGCGGCGATGGTGGCACGTTGACCTGCTTCAAGGGCGTCGATGGCCTTCTCTGTGAGGGCATGAGCCGCGGCCAGATCCGTGGCTGCGTCACTCAACATCCATCGAATGCCCTGCTGATCGCTGATCGGCCCACCAAAAGCCTGCCTTGAACCGGCAAAACCCACCGCTTCCTCGATACCCCGTTCGAGCATTCCGCAACACATGGACGCAACGTTCACCCGGGCCAGATCAATTCCCGCCATGGCCGCCTTGAATGCTTCACCCGGGGCGATGAGCAGATCCTCTGGTTGCAGTGAAACGTCGGTAAAAGAAAAACCGCCAGTGCCAAGCGCGTGGCCACCCATCAGATTGAAGGGCTCAAGTCTGTGCACACCTGGCCGATCAGCCGGTATCAGAAAACAAGCGATTCCACGGAAGCCCTGCTCAGGTGCGATGGTTGCATACACGCTCAGCACGTCAGCATCGCTTGCGTTACTGATCCAGGCTTTTTCGCCGTTCAACACCCAGCCACTGCCTTGCGGTCTGGCATGGCACCGAATTGCTGCCGCATCACTCCCGCCACTGGTCTCGGTGAGCAGGAAAGCGCCGATCTTCTTCGCACTCAACATGCCCGGCAACCAGCGCTGTTTCTGTTCAACGCTGCCGTACCGGGCGATGGTTCCCGCCAGATTGTTGTGAACAACCAGCGAAAATGCGAATGCAAAGTCAGCGGCCGCAAGCTTTCGCATGATGTCAGCCATGCCGCGTGGACCAAGATCAGACCCACCATCAGTCGCGGGAACGATCAGACCCGCAAGCGACGCATCCGCCGCTGCGATGAACACATCGCGCGGAAAGCACCTCGCATATTCCCATTGTGCTGCGTTGGGTTCGATCATCGCGCTGGCGAATTCCGCGGCCTTTTTTATCATTGTGGAACTTGAATTCATCGATTATCTCCTTCTCGCAACACCACACTGGGCGTTTTAGCGACGTGTGTTTACGTCAATGCGCGGTTGATGGAACATGGTGCGCATCAAACAGGAACCTATTAGATGAACATGAACCGCGTACTGGTCACCTTCATCGGCTTACTTTTCACTGCATGCGTTCTGGCAGCCGAACCACCCACCCTGCCTTCTGACGCAAACGAACTCGTTTACGCAATCTACAAAGATCTGATCGAGATAAACACTACCCACAGCGCCGGTGACAATACGCTGGCTGCAAACCGCGTGGCAGACTGGTTGCGGGCCGCCGGGTTCGCGGAAGGCGACATTTTTGTGGGGGGCAAAGCAGAAAAGAAAGGCAATCTGGTGGCTCGCCTGCGCGGTAGCGGTGACAAGCCGCCCTTCATCCTTCTCGCTCATCTGGATGTGGTGGAAGCGCAACGCAGCGACTGGAGCATGGATCCGTTTACGCTTAACGAGCAGGACGGATACTTCTACGGCCGCGGAACCGTGCCAGGCGGCCATCAACACAGCCAACCTGATCCGCTTGAAGCGTGAAGGCTTCTCGCCCAATCGAGACATCATTCTTGCCCTCACGGCAGATGAAGAGGGTGGCGGGAACAACGGTGTTTACTGGCTGCTCGAACCCCATCCGCAGTTGATCAATGGTGTGTTCGCTCTGAATGAAGGTGGCTACGGCATGCTGCAGGATGGCGTGAGAATCGCAAATGCCATTCAGACCGCCGAGAAGATCTTTCTGGGCTTCAGCGTCACCGCAACCAATCCTGGTGGTCACTCGAGCATACCGCGCGCCGACAACGCCATTTACGATCTGTCTGAAGCCCTACTGAAAATACGCGACTACCAGTTTCCTGTGCAGTTAAACGCCAGCATGCGCCTTGGCCTTACGCGCCTCGCCCAGATCAGCCCCGGACAACTGGGGAGCGATCTGAATGAAGTTCTTAAACCCAATCCGGATCCAGCGGCACTTGAACGCATCAGCAACAGTCCGGCCACAAACGCATCGCTGCGCACAACGGCCGTCGCCACCATGCTGCAGGGGGGACACGCGGCTAACGCGTTGCCTCAAACGGCAAGTGCTGTGGTCAATGTGCGGATGATGCCGGGTCAGGATGTCGAAGACGTGCTGCAGACACTCATCGATGTGGTGGACAACCCGGATGTAAAGGTTGTTTTCACCGGTGGCGGACGCCCATCGGATCCCTCGCCCCTGACTGAAGAAATTCTCGATGCAGTGGAGGGACTAACCGAGCAGATGTGGCCGGGCGTGATCGTTCTACCCATCATGACCACCGGTGCCACAGACGGTGCCAAACTGCGCAATGCGGGAATTCCGACCTACGGTGTCTCGGGGATATTCATCGATCGAAATGATTTTCGTGCCCACGGTCGCGACGAGCGCCTGCTGATCAGTTCGTTTTACGAAGGTTTTGAGTTCATGTATCAACCGGTGCAAAGGCTCGCCCGCTGATGCCCTGGCACACGATGCGGCATAAGAAGTCTCGGCCCGGATCAGCGGCGCCAGTGATGCTCGATCTTCAGATCGAGCGTCTGGCAAGTGATGGCTCCGGTATCGGTCACGCACCGGACGGCCGAATCGTGTTTGCACCCTTCACCGCTCCCGGAGACCATATCCGCGCGAAGGTGGCGAGCGCCAAACGCAACTTTCTGCGGGTTGATGTGCAGGAACTGCTTAAGCCCGGCGCGGACCGGGTCAAGCCGCCCTGTCCGCTGTTCAGTCACTGCGGTGGCTGCAGCTGGCAACACATCGACTATGCTGCACAGGTGCTTGCCAAGCAGATGATCCTGACCGATGCACTCACGCGGATCGGCGGTCAGACACTCAAAGCAGCCGTTGTGATGACCCCTTCGCCGCGCCCTTTCGGGTACCGG
>JAQBYL010000222.1 GCA_027622495.1 Pseudomonadota bacterium | reverse complement strand
CCAAGCGATATCTGCCCCACCCCCACCGCGAGGGCGGCAATGGCCAGGTTTTTGACTGTGCGAGGAACCCGCCACTGCGCTCCGACCCCCAGGCGGAGTAACAGCAGCCAAAGTAAAGACAAGGTGGCAAAGCCCCCGAGCAGATGCGCTGTGACAACCTGAGGCCAGAGTTTGAGCGTGACCGTCCACGCACCGAAAGCGCCTTGCACAATGACCAGTACAACCAGCACACACAACAGACCTACCGGTGTACCCGGGCTGCGTTTCATCCAGGCATACACCGCGGTGATGACGATCACCAGACCGAGTGTCGTGGCAAAATACCGGTGGACCATCTCTGGCCAGGCTTTATGCGCCTCGACGGGCACATCAGGAAATCGAGCCTGCGCAGTTGCAATGTCAACGGCCGTCTGCGGGACCGCTATAAAACCGTAACAGCCCGGCCAGTCGGGGCAGCCAAGCCCGGCATCCACCAGGCGAGTCCAGGCACCCAGAACCACCACTGTCAGGGCCAGTACAAACCCGATCCCTGCCAGCCATTTCAATCGTTCATTAACCAATCTGCGACACCTTCAATAGCTTCTGAATATCATCGAGCACGTGTTCTGCCTTGTCACCGGGTGCATAGTGCAGGACCAGATTACCATTAGGATCAACAATATAAACGCCCGGCGGCAGCCCACCGACACCGGCACCCCACAGGCGCACGAGCGCGTCGTCGGATAGCCTGGTAGTGGCCGGGACCAGCGTCACCAGTGCGCGTTGTACCCGAACCGCGTTACGGTTAAGCAGCAGGTGCGCGGCCTCAAGCCCGGCAAGATCCGTTTCACATTGTGCCGCGCAATCCTCGATCGCCACAAACCACAACCACCAGGTGCCTCCGGTTTCGAACGGCATCGAGAGGTCCGTGGGGCCGTAGTGCACATCGAGATCGTCCACGTTGATCACCGGATCGACAAAACGGCCATGGTTAGTGGTCCCCCACAAACCACTGCTGACGACCAGATAAAACAACAGGTAAGCGCCCCCAAGCGATCCCACTGTGACCAGCCACATCAGATAAAATGGTCGTTTGCTGCGCGGCACGGGCGGATCCTGCTGATCCGTAGTCTTGGTTGCTTCGCTCATGATTCCCTCAGCGCTTTGTGCGCTGCGCGCTGATCGCGCAATGCCAGAACGGTAAAGCAGACGAGTGCACCAGCACTCAACCCGAACCATTGCACTGCATAACCACGGTGCCGGTCACCGTTGATGCCGGTCTTCAGGGGTGCTGCCACCACTACTCCCGGACTGCCTGCTTCGAGCCGTATTTCCACTGGGACTACCGCCTCGTCATCGACCGTGGCCATGCGGGCGATGTTCAAGCGCTGAATCCGTTTCGGCCAGCCCTCAGGCCACACATCTTCGCCGTACAACGGCGGTAACCCGGTGTCCGGCCAGAGTACGCCAGTCAGCTTGACCACACCCGATGGGGTCGCTACATCGATGGCCTTGTCCCGCTGGTCGGGCCCCGGGATCCAGCCACGATTGACTAAAACGACACGTCCATCCGCGTTGTCAAAGCGCGACACCAGCCAGTAGCCCACGCGGCCCTGATGAATTCGGTTGTCGATCAGAAAATGCTCATTGCGATAGGTTCCGCGGAGGTCAAGGCGGGTGAATGCTGGCCCTCGCTCTCGCGCCACCAACGGCGGCAATTGCGCAGGGGGGGCTCCCATGGCCGCGACAAAGCTTTTAAGCCAGAGGTCTTTCTGCTCCGCTCGCGAGAGTTGCCAGAAGCCGAGTATCACGGTGGCAACACACACGAAGGTCGCGACCAGAGCTACCCCGACGCGACGGCCGTTCCAGGCCGCGACGACTTGGTTTACTCTGTCTGGGCCCATCGCGCTGGAGCTTCCTTGCTCAAACTTCTGATCATCGTTTTGCTCATCTGCGTCCTCGTGAGTCTGTTCAGCGGCTTGACCTTTCTGTTCAAAGACAGCAACCGGCCGGAGTCAAAACGGACACTGTACGCTCTGGGTATCCGGATCGCCTTCGCAGCTGCATTGCTGACAACCATCTCCTATGGATTTTTCAGCGGTCAGCTGACCATGGGGTCGAACGCGCCCTGGCACAGTCAGTCTCGCGATTGAGTGCGCGCATGCGTGGTGGTTGGTTATCGACGCTCGATTAACCTGCGGCGCGGCCTACACCACATACACGAACACAAACAGACACACCCACACCACGTCGACGAAGTGCCAGTACCACGAGGCGGCTTCGAAGCCGAAGCAATCATGTGGCTCGAAATGTCCTTTGAGTGCGCGGCCCAGTTGAACGGCCAGAATGAATGTGCCCAGGCACACGTGAAAGCCGTGAAAACCGGTGAGCAGAAAGAACGTTGAGCCGTAAATCCCACTATCCAGGGTCAGACCCAGTTCGTTATACGCATGAACGTATTCCTCGACCTGCAGGATCAGGAACACAACCCCCAGAACAACGGTCCCCGCCAGCCACAAGTTGAGTTTGGTGCGGTCGCGATTCTTGATTGCGGTGTGGGCGAAGTGCACGGTAAAGCTCGACGTCAGCAGAATGATGGTGTTCCACAACGGCAGGTAGGCGCTCCAGGCACCAATTTCGGTGATCGCCGGGGCTTGCATGCTTTCGCCCGGGTTGTTGAAAACCAGCGGATCGGGGTTTTGCACCACCGGCCAGCTCGGCACAAAATCAGGCCACAGATAGTCGCCGGTGATAGCCTTTTCGCCCTCACCACCGAGCCATTGCACGGCCAGTACCCGGGTGTAGAAGAGGGCACCAAAGAACGCCAGAAAAAACATGACTTCAGAAAAAATAAACCAGCTCATCCCCCACACATAGGAGCGTTTGAGCTGACCGTTCACCAGGCCCGCGCTATTCTCTTCGATGACCCGCGCAAACCAGAACCACAACGTCGCGATCAGGATGAGGCCACCAATGATGAGGATCAAGCGGCTCGGTTCTACGCCTGCCTGCAGATCGTTGAGCCAACTGCCAATGCCTGAGACCAGCAGAAATACACCCACCGCGACCCAGATCGGATGCCAGCCGTTTTCCGGTACGTAATAGACGGATGTGTCCTTGGAGGGATCACTCATAACCAATGTCTCCGCTTGGCTGTTGAGAGGAATTGCGGCTTGCGCCTGAAGCCGTGGAAGCCAGATCGGCTGTCGCTGCAGCGTCTTCCTCTGTCGTAATGTCAAAAAGCTCATAGCTGAGCACGATGGATTCAACGGTCGATGGCAGCATGGCATCCACTGTGAACTTCACGGTGAGCGGCATCTGCTCACCCGGAGCAAGGACCTGCGAGTCAAAGCAGAAACACTGCACCTTGTGAAAGAACTCGGCGGCGCGACCAGGCACTACGGAAGGAACTGCCTGCCCACGCATCACCCGGTCAGTGGGGTTACGCACCTGAAAGGTGATCGTGTGCAGTTCACCGGGATGCACGTCCAGCCGGCCTGCGTCCGCCCAGAATGTCCACGGCATACCGCCATTGGTCTGGGTCAGAAAGGTGACCTTGATGGTCCTCGTGCTGTCGATTTCAACCGTCGTCTGGTCGTACACCACAGCATCGCCCGTTTTACCGCCAAGGCCGGTGACCTCACACAAGAGGTCGTACAACGGCACCAGCGCAAAGCCAAATGCAAACATACCCACCACGATCAGACTGAGTCGGGCTACCGTCTTGCCAGTTGCGCTTGCCATGGCGTTCAGGAGTGGGCCTCGGCTTCAACCACCTTCGGCGGGTGGGTAAAGCTGTGATAGGGCGCCGGTGACGGCAGCGTCCACTCAAGACCATGGGCACCTTCCCAGACTCTGGAGGTGGCCTTACGCCCGCTGACGATGGCTTTGATCAATACGTAGCCGAACAGCAACTGCGAAAAACCAAACACGAACGCGCCGATGCTCGAGATCATGTTGAAGTCGGCAAATTGCAGCGCATAGTCAGGGATCCGTCGCGGCATGCCGGCCAGACCGGAAAAATGCTGCGGGAAGAAGGTGATGTTGACGCCGATGAACGACAACCAGAAATGGATTTTGCCAAGCCGTTCGTCATACATCCGACCACACCATTTAGGCAGCCAGTAATACACAGCAGCAATGATGCTGAACAACGCACCCGGGACCAGCACGTAGTGAAAATGCGCGACCACGAAATAGGTGTCGTGATACTGATAATCCGCAGGCGCAATCGCCAGCATCAGACCGGAAAAACCGCCGATGGTGAAAAGCACAACAAAGGCGATTGAAAACAGCATCGGTGTTTCGAACGTCATCGACCCACGCCACATGGTGGATATCCAGTTGAACACCTTCACACCGGTAGGGACCGCAATCAGCATGGTGGCGTACATGAAAAAGAGCTGGCCAGCCAGCGGCATTCCCACGGTGAACATGTGGTGGGCCCACACGATGAACGAAAGAAACGCGATGGAGGACGTTGCGTAAACCATGGAGTCATAGCCGAACAGAGGTTTGCGCGAAAACGTCGGGATGATCTGCGAAACCACACCAAAGGCCGGCAGGATCATGATGTAGACCTCCGGGTGGCCGAAGAACCAGAAAATGTGCTGGAACATCACTGGATCACCACCACCGGCCGCGTTAAAAAAGCTGGTACCGAAGTGGATATCAAACAACATCATGGTCACCACTCCCGCGAGCACCGGCATGACAGCGAGCAGCAGATAGGCCGTGATCAACCAGGTCCACACGAACAGTGGCATGCGCATCAGCGTCATGCCGGGGGCGCGCATGTTGAGGATGGTTGCAATGATATTGATACTGCCCATGATCGACGACGCACCCATCATGTGCACCGCGAAAATAAAGAAGGTCACACTGGGCGGCGCATAGGTGGTCGACAACGGGGCATAGAAGGTCCAGCCGAAGTTTGGCCCACCCCCTTCCATGAACAACGTCGAGATCATCATCGAAAAGGCGAACGGCAGGATCCAGAACGACAGGTTATTCATGCGTGGGAGCGCCATATCCGGCGCGCCGAGCATCATCGGAAGGAGCCAGTTGGCGAGGCCAACAAAGGCCGGCATGATCGCGCCGAACACCATAATCAGGCCATGGTTGGTGGTCATCTGATTGAAGAATTCGGGCTCGATGAATTGCAGTCCCGGTTGAAACAGCTCTGCGCGGATGATCAGCGCAAGTGTCCCGCCAATCAGCAGCATGGCAAAACTGAACCACAGGTACAGCGTGCCGATGTCTTTGTGATTGGTTGTGAACAACCAGCGTGTCAGGCCCGAAGCAGGACCATGGTGGTGGTCGTCGTGAACCGCAGGGACGTGATGGTGACTGGCTTCGCTCATGGTGCTGCTCCTATTGTCCTTCCATCAACGCGATCACATCCTTTGGCTGGGTGACGTCGTCCGTGTTGTTCCCCCAGGAGTGGCGTTCAAAGTGGACCACTGCGGCAAGCTCGGCCGCGTCCAACTGTTTGCCAAACGCCTGCATGCTGGTTCCAGGAACCCCTTCGTAGACCATCCGGATGTGCGCATCGACCGGACCCAGGGCCACTTGCGAGCCAGCGAGGCCAGGAAAGGCGGGTGGCAGCCCTTTGCCATTCGCCTGGTGGCAGGCAACACAAAAGGTGTCGTACACCCGCTGCCCTTCGGCCATCAACTCATCAGCGGTAAAGGTCTTCGACAGGGCCTCACGCCGGGCGCGCTCTGTTTTAACCTGCGCTGCGTACCATGCATCGTATCCATCCTGGGGCAGCACTTTGACCACCACCGGCATGAAGCCGTGATCCTTACCGCACAGTTCTGTGCATTGGCCGCGATAGGTACCGGACTGATCGACGATCGTCCACAGCTCGTTGACCATGCCCGGTACGGCGTCGCGCTTGATCCCGAAATCAGGCACCCACCAGGCGTGGATGACGTCTTCTGAGGTGAGCAGAAAACGAACTTTTCGATTTACCGGAATGACCAGCGGTTTGTCCACGTCGAGCAGATAGTTCTGATCCTTGACGCTTACATTGTGAATTTCATCCTGGGTGGTGGACATGTTGCTGAAGAAATCAAAGTTTCTGTTGTAGTCGTCGTCCAGGTATTTGTACTGCCATTTCCACTGATAGCCGCGTATCTCGACCACCATGTCTTCGCCGCCAGCGTCGTAGATGTCGACTAAAACGCCCGTGGCCGGCACGGCCATTACCACCAGGATTATCGCTGGCAGCAGGGTCCAGACGATCTCAAGTGTTGTACTTTCGTGGAATGTAGCAGGGACCGCGCCTCTTGATTTGCGATGTAGAAAAATCGAGATCGCCATCGCGCCGAATACGATGCAGCCGACCACGACGCAAACCATGAAAATGTCCATGTGCAGACCGTAGATCTTCCGACTGATCTCGGTGACCCCCACGGGCATATTCAGTTCGTCCGCCCACGCTGATCCGGAAACCAGCGCAATCGACCCGACAGCAAGCCGCTGCAAGCAGTTTTTGTTCAAAATCGTGCCTTGTTGTGCTTCTTTGTGCTTATTTTCAACTTAAGTAACCGGCCTCCAAGGTGCGTCAAACGCACATTGCTACCGATGCTTGGTGACCGACCGCGCTTTTGGCTTTGTCCTTCGTAGAAGGCTGCCGACTCCTCAAGCAGACCCTAAAAACCACTGCGATCCGTCGAATCTTCCCTGCACGTCCAAGTGACACGCCCAGGGCGGGTCAACCGGACGACCGGGAAAAAGCCGCGCAATTATACCGATGTGGTCTCCAATCTCAACGAGTCTGATCTGGCGGGTTTTGCCTATTGACTGGTCTTAAATGTCGGTCTCATCATGATCGTTC
>JAQBYL010000221.1 GCA_027622495.1 Pseudomonadota bacterium | reverse complement strand
CCCAGTTGACTGACGTTCGACACGTCGATGCTGGTCAGCGGACTCTCGCGATCTTCCGCGTAGTTGCGCCCATGGGTGAGCCAGCTGCCAGGTTCATCATCTGCGCTCTGAATGCGCTGCGCATCCACGTTCGCGGTTACTGGACCGGCAAGAATCACCGCAATCAGTGCAGCCAGGAGTTTTACAGCCAAAATACACGCCGGTGGAGATACCCTGCGACTATATCAATCCCGCAGCAACGCGGCTTGCCGGATTTGCCATCGGATCTGTTTTTAACAACGCTTAGTTGCTAAAGTCCGCCCCCGCTTAGTTTTGTGGATCCTGGAGCAGTTGGTGGACGGCGAAAACAGCAAACCCGATCCACAGCGGTGGCAAGGGACGTTACTGAAATGCCCCGGCTGCAGATGTAAATTCGCGTTTTCTGCCGACCTGCACCCGATCCACATTCCTGCACGAACAACCCCGGGTTCCACCCGGTCTGCACAGCCGGTTGCCGAAACCAATTGTCCGCAATGCAACCAACCGGTACGGATGACAACAACATGAGCAGCCATGCACGCAGCTTTTCACCGGCCTGAAACATGCTGAGTCACGCGCGTCAGTTTCTGGTTCTGTTTCTGTCTGTGGTCATTCTGCTGATCGGCCATGGGCTGCAACTCACGCTGCTGCCCCTTCGCGCGGATGGCCTGGGCTGGGATGTCAGCGACATCGGCATGACCGGATCGTTCTACTTCCTGGGTTTTATGGCAGGCTGCATCGGTATCCCGCGATTTGTTGTCGCTGTGGGCCACATCCGAACATTCAGTACTTCAACAACAGTATGCGGGGGCTCACTGCTGCTCATTCTGCTGACCGACGATCCGGTCATCTGGGCGGGCTTACGTTTTCTCACCGGCCTGGGTATCTCCGGCTGCTACATCATCATCGAAAGCTGGCTCAACGAGCAGACAGAAGATCAGTACCGGAGCCGGATTCTGGCCATCTACAGCATTCTGGTTCTTGCAGCGATGACGCTCGGTCAGGTGCTGGTGAATATCGGAGAGCCGACCGGCGTGATACCGGTGGTCATTGGTTCAATGCTGTTATCGGCCGCCATCATCCCGTTGTCACTCACCAACGTTGAGCAACCCGCGCCGCAGCAGGAACTTCGGTTCAAGTTGCGGGAGGTATACCGGGCTTCTCATGCTGCCGTTGGCGCTGCCTTTCTAACCGGTTCAATTACCGGCGTTCTGTTCACACTCACACCGGTTGCCGGAACCCAATTCGGCCTGGATCTGGCTGACGTTTCCGTGCTCATGATCTGTCTTGTGGCCGGTGGCTCCATCCTGCAACTTCCGGCGGGAAGGCTGTCAGACTCTTTCGACAGAAGAAAAGTAATGATCGCGCTGGTGCTGATCGGCGGTGTGTCCGCCGTGGTTGGTGTAGCCACCTTCGATCAGCGCCTGCCGCTGTTCCTGACCATGATCATACTGGGCGGCTCCGCGACTGCGATTTACCCGATCTGCCTGGCACATGCGAATGATCGCTACCCCGATCACTTTCTGGAAGTGGGGACCGTGATTCTAATGGCCAACGCCACCGGTTCGGTGCTTGGTCCCATACTAGGTGCGCTGGCCATGACGACATTCGGGGCACAGGGGTTCTTCTATTTCATCGCTGCAGGAATGTTGAGCGTCCTCTTGTGGCTCATCTATTGCATCGTCCTGAAATCCAAAGCTCCGGTGGTGGTCAGCAAGTTCGTCAACACCACCAAATCAAGCCAGGCACTGCTGGTCCTGGATCCGCGCGCAGACCATCAGGAGAGTCCGACGGGCGCTGCAGACACCGAGGCCAGTTGATTCACTGAATACGATGCCTACACCAATCATCTGGCGCTGACGCTGGCCGAACAGCCGACCCATTACCTGATCCGGCACCAGATCGCGCATCCAGCTGTTCCACGAACAGCTTAAAAACGCGCCAGCCGCGTAACGGATGCCGAAAGCAACCAGGATTGTCCACCTACCCCGTTGCGAACAACCCACCGTTCATTGTCTGCCAGCTCTTTGCTGTGCCCTGCGCTCATCGACCCACCTGTTCCTCACGTGGTAAAAAAGCCGGCTGGTGCACCTAAGGAAGAATCAATGAGTGAGTTTAAAGATAAAGTTGTGGTAATCACCGGTGCCGGTGGTGGTCTGGGTAAATCACACGCCCTGGAATTCGCGAGACGCGGTGCCAAAGTGGTAGTCAACGATCTTGGCGGGCGTGGTGACGGAACCGGCGCGAGTGACATGGCAGATGTTGTGGTCGATGAAATCCGAAGCGCGGGCGGCATTGCCATTGCTAACAAAGCCTCAGTTTCAAGCCGGGAAGGTGCCAAATCCATCATCGACGATGCCATCGCCGAATTCGGGACCGTCGACATCCTTGTTAACAACGCCGGGATACTGCGCGACAAGAGTTTCAAAAAGATGTCGCTGGACGACTGGGACATCGTGATGGACGTGCATCTGAATGGCACCGCCTACGTCACCCACGCGGCCTGGCCAATCATGTATGACAAAGGCTACGGGCGCATCGTCATGACCAGCTCCACCTCCGGCATCTACGGCAATTTCGGTCAGGCCAACTACGGTGCCGCCAAGATGGGCATGCTGGGTTTCATTAATGTGCTCGCTATCGAAGGCGCAACAAAAAACGTTCGCGTGAACGGTCTGGCACCAGCCGCTGCGACGCGTCTGATCGCAACCATACCGGGTCGTGAAGATCTGGACCCGGATAATCCCGACCCGAATGCGCACCCGAGACTGGTGACCCCGGCTGTGCTGCTCATGTGTTCTGAAGATGCGCCTACCGGCAAAGTGATCCAGGCGGGGAACGGGCGTTTCTCGACCTGCGCGATATTCAACAACGATGAAATCGAACTGGGTGCCGACGTGACTTATGAGGATCTACTCGCCAGAAAGGAGCAACTGCTCGACATGAGTGCAGCCCAGGAAGGTTCATCCTGGCGCCGGCGGATGATGGCAAGTAAGAAGGGTTAGGCTTCAGCCCGGCCGCATACCAATCGGGCGCGGGTCGCCGATCTTACCGAGCGGCGATCGCGCCCGCAGACCTCCGTCCACAACGATGGCTTCACCGCTGATGAACGATGCTTCATCACTGGCAAGCCAAACAGCCACGTTAGCGATTTCTTCCGGTCGACCCAGACGGCCAAGCGCATGTGCCTGCAGATTCGCGGCAAGTGCCGCCGGATCCACCATCATGCGCTGCACTGGAGGTGTTTCTATGGTGCCTGGGCAGATGGCATTTACCCGTATACCAGCAGGGGCGTGATCGGTTGAAAGGGCACGGGTGAGGTTGATAACCGCTGCCTTGCTTGCGGCGTACACAACCGCACCCCCATCTCCATGCAGACCGGAGATGGACGCGGTATTGATGATGGATCCGCCACCCTGTTTCTGCATATGCGGGACCGCATACTTGGCACCGAGGAACACGGAGCGGACATTGACTGCCATCACCAGATCCCAATCTTCAACAGACAGATCCACAGCAGTCCCAGGGCGCAGGGTACCCGCGTTGTTGAACAGCACATCGATACGACCGAACTTCTCTACACAGAAAGCAATCATGTCAGCAACCGAATTGTCTTGTGCAACGTTCACCGCAAACGGAACTGCATCGCCCCCGTGATCCTGAATGTCTGCACAGATCTGTTCCGCCTTGTGACCGCGTATGTCTGCAACCACCACCTGCGCGCCTTCGGCTGCAAAACGCAGCGCACTCGCCGCGCCAATTCCGGATCCAGCACCTGTAACTACCGCGACCTTGTTGCTCAGAAGACCTGCCATCGAATAACCCTCGTTAAGTTAACGTTCCACCATTGCGCGAAGTCTCTGCAGGCTTTTCGTCTGCTTGTTCGCAAAACCTTTCAGCCAGCCCTGCCGGATGGCATTGATCGACTCTGGATTCAATGTGTAATTCTGAGTCTTACCGCTTTTGAATGAAACCACCACGCCACATTCACGCAGTATTGGCAGTTCCGGACATCCGTGCGGTGGATTTGAGAGGCCGGGCGGGTCCTGCGTGAGCGCGAAGATACCAACGCAAACGTCGAAGAGGCAGCGATCGTTGAATTTGCCTTCAATCGATCCCGCTGGGGTCGACGGGTGGCCCGATGGGATCTGTTAGCAAAAGAAGCAGCTGAAGCATCAACCGATGTCGCTCGTCTCATGCGAAGTCGAACCCATCTGAGAAGATGCCGGCTGAGACCCGCTGCCTGTTCGGGCTCGACTGGGCGGCCGTTTATGACCGTAACATCGATGAACTTCGCGAAGAGTGGCAGGTGACCAGCGCCGAAAAGTTCCCGAAACTCTCGCTGGCGGCCTGAGCTTCACGGCGCCGGTTCAACACGAACAATCTTGCCGCCGATACCATCGGTGACGACATAGAGGTATCCGTCGTGCGTACGTACGTCGCGTATGCGCGCACCCAACTCCGCGAACAGCGCTTCTTCATCGACAACCTTGCCATTCTGCAGATCCAGGCGTCGCACTTCTGCATCGACCAGAGCACCGGTAAACAGATCGCCATCCCATTGCGGAAAGCGCGAACCTCGATAGATAGTTAAACCAGACGGTGCAATAGAGGGTACCCAGTAGTTGAGCGGTTGCTGCATACCAGGTGCTTCACTGAACGCCGATACATAGGCACCGTTATAGTCCATGCCATAGGTAATCGCCGGCCAGCCGTAGTTTGCGCCGGGCTCAATCACGTTGGTTTCATCGCCGCCACGCGGACCGTGTTCGTTCAAGTAGATGATCTGCGTGACTGGATCAATCACCAGACCCTGCGGATTGCGATGGCCGAAGCTGTATACGGCTGGATGCGCTGAAGGATCGTTCACGAAAGGATTGTCTTCGGGTATTGATCCGTCGTCGTTGAAACGAACCGTCTTACCCAGCAGTGACGAGGTGTTTTGTGCAGACTCGCGAAAATCAAAACCATCACCGGTGGTCAGCAGAATCGTCCCATCGGCAAGAAAGCGCATGCGGCCGCCATAGTGCACGGGTGTTGGTTTGTCTGGTGCGACTCTGAATATGACCCGTTTTTCCACCAGACCATCATCCGTCCACCTTGCACGCATCACCTCAGTTGCGTTTGCACCCGCCGGCAACGCTGCATAGGACAGATACAGGATCTGATTGCGCGCGAACTCCGGATGTAACAATACGTCGAACAGCCCGCCCTGGCTGCGATAATGAACATCAGGCACACCGGCGATGGGTTCGCTGACGGTCCCGTCAGACGCTATGTAACGAAGGGCCCCCACCTGCTCTGTAACAAGTACACCGCCAGCCGGTGGAAATGCCAGCCCCCACGGGGCATCCAGACCAGAGGCGATCGTGGTCAACTGATACTCGGCAGCCTCAACCCCGAATGCCACAGCGAGAAGGCAAAAAACCAATCGTTTCATAAGCGAGCCTCAAAGGCGCATAATTTCACCTGCATTATGCGCATCTGGTGGCGAAGGGAAATGAAAACAACCAAAGTGATCGCTGTATTCGTGTTGAGCGTGCTGGTCGCCTACCTCTTGGGATCAGCCACTTCATCGCTGATTATTGCCAGCAACGTCGCCGCGTTGGGCGTAGAGGTGAGCTTCATCGACCGGCTTGGCTGGATTGGTCACGATCTGGCTGGTATGGCTGCCGTCTATCTGCCGATCCTGGTAGTAGGGTTTGCAATCGCTTTCGCCGTGACCGCATTGATCCTGAAAGCATCACCGGGCTTGCGGACGATCGGCTACGTGCTGGCCGGTGGTGTTGCTCTGTTTGCAATCCATCAACTGCTGTATCTCGTTACCGACATACATGGTCTGCCTGCCACAAGATCCACATTAGGGTTAGGTCTGCAGGTAATTGCTGGTATTGCAGGTGGCTACGTTTTTGCCCGCGTCGGGGCACCTCAAACCAGCTAGTGTCGTTTTAGCTAACCATGAAACACAGGGGGGCGTTTCTGCGTGAATGCAGAGATAGCCTCTTTCGCTTCGGCTTCGCCCATGCCGGCGACCAGATGCTCCGCTTCAAGCTGCAGACTGTCCCGCAGGCTCTGATTGACACCGCGATTCAGATTGATCTTCATGCGACCCAACGCATTGGTCGGCCCATTGGCGATGGCTGCTGCATAGGCCAGCGCGTCAGCACGGAATGTTTCCTGCTCGAACACTTTGTTGAATATCCCTAACCTCAGACCCTCTTCAGCACCCACCCGATCTGCGGTGTAGAGCAGTTCCTTGGCCTTCGCGAGGCCAATCAGCCTGGGCAAAAACCAGCTGCTGCCATAATCACCCGACAGACCGATGTTGCGAAAAGCTGTGGTGACAAACGCATTGCTCGAGGCAACGCGCAGATCACAAGAAAGTGCAATTGACAGACCGGCACCTGCCGCTGCACCCGGCAGAGCTGCAATGGTAATCTTGCCGAGTTCATGGATGCGCGCAGTCAGGGTGACCTGCTTATGGGTAAGTTCCGCGATGGCGTCTTTCTTTGATCTTGCAGGCTCATCCGGGTCAGCCTTGCGGTTACCGCCCATGCCACTGACATCACCACCGGAACAGAACGCATCACCTGCGCCAGTGATCATGACGCAACCTACCCGATCGTCTTCTTCAAGCAGCACCACGGTGCGGCGCAACGCGGGTGTCAGGATGTCGCCCAGGGCATTTTTTTTGTGGGGTTTGTTCAGCGTGATAACCCCTACCCGGTTTTCTATGCGACACAAAAGCTCATCGGTACCAGTATCTATGTTCACAACCGTCATGGTGCTCCTCCTTGTCAGCGTTTATTTCACCGGCGATCACGTTA
>JAQBYL010000220.1 GCA_027622495.1 Pseudomonadota bacterium | reverse complement strand
GATGAAATCCTTTCACATCATTCTTGCCTACCTCACCGTCATCGGGTTCGTGATCCGTGCGTTCTGGTCGCTGACGGCGTCAACAATGCTTTCGCAGAAGTGGGTACGCATCGTTCCCCACGTGGTGGATACGCTGCTTTTGGTGCTTGGTGTCAGCATGGCCATCAGTCTTTCTCTTTCACCCGTGGCCGGTTGGCTGGGGGCGAAACTGATCGGCCTTGTGTGCTACATCGGTTTTGGTGTGCTCACTATGCGCGCGCAGACGACGTCGCTGAAAATTGCCGGGCTCATAGGCGCACTTTTAAGCGTGGGCTACATTTTTGCGGTAGCGTTCAGCCGGGCGGTCTGGCCTTTCTGATCGGCAGCGCCATCACCACCGCGGTTTCGATCACGAACCCCGCGATCAGAACTGCGCCTGCTGTGATGTGATTCAGCCAACCGCCTGCGAAGAGCAGTTGGGCAAGCAGGTATATGCCCACCACGCGCAGAACCGCACCATAGGCCATGCCCGAAGTACGTCTTGCGACCATCATCCGGCCGTGAAAATAGTTCCGGTAAACGATCACCGCCGGCATCAGGCACATGATCATCAGCACCTGGTTAGAAAGGACCCGCACGCCGTCCGGGATGCCCATCAGATCCCGCCAGAGTATGGTTGACAAGGGAGTAAACGCGAACAGCAGCATGATCAGTGTGATCCCACCTCCGACCAGGCACATGAATATCTGCTTACGGCGCAGATCATCCATGCCGAAGGTGATGAAAAAATTTCGAAATTGATTTGCCGCCTGCTGAAACATCATCGTGAAGTCGAAGGCAACCCGCATGGCAGCGATGCTGACAATCCCTTCGGGTGTGCGGGCAACAAAGGCGTAGAGCACCGGACGGGAAAGCGCAAACATGACGCCGGTGGTCGACACCGGCACAAAGAACTTCAGCAGAACCCGCCAGGTAACCGGCTCGGTGTCTGGCGTTGCGGGTAGCCGATAACGCTTCGCGTGCACCAGTTTGAGACTGGCCAGGTGCGCAAGTGCTGCCAGTGCGTCTGCACCCACAAGAACGTAAACGGGCTTTAAGCCCAGAGTGAAGCCGACAATCAGACCAGCGATGATCACGCTCAGATACGCAACGTTGAGAAGCGTGACCCAGCCCGTCAGCTGCGCCTGGATCAGCAGGCCGTTATAGTAAAACCGCATGGCGCTCAGAACGATGAGCAGCGAAAGATACAGAAGATATTCGCGCACACGGGCAATCAGGTCTGCATCGATACTGAAAACTACACCCAGAAGCCGCTCCCCGAAAGGCAGGGTCGCGATCGCCAGTGGGCCGGTCATGATGATCAGGCTCACCACCAGCACGAACCGAAATGTGGTTCGTGTACTGTCCACGCTGCGGGCGAACACGTTCGACAGCTGAGCAACAAACTGCAGGCCAGCCTGAAAGAAACCGTTGACGCTGAAGGCCAGCGCCAGGATTGCGATCTCCTGGGTCGCGTTGGGGTAGCGGGCGAGGGTGGCATTCTGGAACTGGATGGACAGCACCATCGCAAGCCCAGTCAGGGCCAATGGCCAGTAGAACTGCCAGTACTGTTTCACAGCTTTGTGGCGTGGATTGACCTCAACCGAGTGTTCGGCCGATCAACTCCTTCATGATCTCGTTGGTGCCACCGTAAATCTTCTGCACGCGCGCGTCTGCGTAAAGACGTGAGATCTCGTATTCGTCCATGTAGCCGGCGCCGCCGTGCAGCTGCAGGCATTCATCGATGATTTCGCATTGTTTCTGCGTACACCAGTACTTGGCCATCGATGCGGTTGCGGCATCGAGTTCGCCCCTTAAGTGCCTTGTTAGGCATTGATCGACAAAGGTCCGGCCGATCAATGCTTCGGTCTTGGCCTCTGCGAGCTTGAAGCGGGTATTCTGAAAGTCGAGCACACGCTGACCGAAAGCTTTGCGCTCCCGCACAAAATCCAGTGTCAGCTCGATTGCCCGTTCAGCGCACACAATGCCTGCCTGCGCAATGCTCAGACGTTCCTGTGGTAGTTGCTGCATGAGTTGAACGAAGCCCTTGCCTTCCTCGTCACCTAACCGGTTGTTGAGTGGAACTCTGCAGTCCTGAAAGAACAACTCAGAGGTATCAGCTGACTTCTGACCGAGCTTGGTAAGGTTTCGGCCACGCTCAAAGCCGGTGTTGTTTGCAGTTTCGACAACCACCAGCGATATGCCCTTGGCGCCGAGCTGCGGGTCGGTCTTGGCGACCACAATCACCAGGTCTGCATGTTGCCCGTTGGTGATGTAGGTCTTGGCACCGTTGATGACGTATTCATCGCCATCGCGGATGGCCGTGGTGCGTATCGCCTGCAGGTCCGATCCGGTGTTGGGCTCGGTCATTGCGATGGCGCCAACCATCTCGCCGCTGGCCATCTTCGGCAACCAGCGCATGCGCTGTTCCTCACTGCCATAGTGATACAGGTAAGGGACTACGATGCTCGAGTGGACCTGATTACCAAAGCCACTGATACCGGCGCGGAACTGTTCTTCCATGACGACAGTTTCGTGGCGGTAATCGCCGCCGCCACCGCCGTATTTTTCAGGCAATGCGGCGCATAAGAGACCTGCCTCACCGGCTTTGTTCCATGCTTCGCGGTCGACTTTGCCCTGCTTGATCCAGGCTTCGTTTCGCGGCACGAATTCTGCTTGAAAAAATTTCTGACAGGCGTCTGCAAGGATACGCAGTTCGTCATTCAGCCACGGTGATTGGTAGTTCTCATATAGGGGCATTGGGGTTCTCGAGCAAGGACTGCAGATTAAGGCCAGCCAGCTCCGGGGTACGGGGCCTTTATGACTTCGATGCGCCCGCTCTTTTTGCTTTTGCAGACATCAGGTTCTGAAGAGGAGGCGGTCAGGATGTACAGATCATCACCGCCCAGTATGCAGGCGAAGGCACCCTGGCCCAGGGCAACCCGGTGGGTGACCTCGCCGCCTTCAACCTGGCGCAGGCACTCATCGGTGCTCGGCGACGCAGACCAGATCCCGCCTTCGGTATCCAGGCAGATTCCATCCGGAATGGCCCCGCGCGGCAGCTCAGCCCAGGTGCGGCGGTTGCTCAGATCACCGTTTGCGCCGATATCAAATGCGGTCAGCGTTCCCCCCCAGGATTCACCCACGATCAGAGTTCGGCCGTCGGCTGTGATCACCGTGCCGTTGGGAAACATCATATCGTCGGCGACTACCCGGGCGCTGCCATCGGGTTCCACCAGAATCAACTCGGCGGCGCGTGGGGTGGCTTTGTTGTGCAGGTCGAAACCGAAATTTCCCACATAGGCGCGGCCTTTGGCATCGACCACCATGTCATTGCAGTGGAAGCTCGCGAGCGCGGAAAGGTCGGCATGGGTGGTGAGTGCGGTTCCATCAAAACGCAGCAATTTGCAGTCGATCATCGAAACGATCAGAAGATCACCATCGGGCAGCCAGCCGAGGCCGGAGGGGCGATTCTCGACGGACACCACATGTTCGGCCACGCCTTGTGTGCTGACCCGGAGCACCTCGTGGGCGTGCATATCAGACAGCCACAGCTGGTCTTCGTGCCAGCGTGGACCTTCCCCGAAACACAGCCCATCCAGCAGGATGTCGGTCTTCCCCATGTCCATGTGCTAGAGCATAACGAGCGACGCTGCGTTGCGAAAGGAGCAAAGCGCAACTGCCGTGGCAGTAGTCAGATCAGGGCTCAAACGGTAACATCCTTTAGTTTTGGCTCAGATGGATCTCCAGCTGAGGCTTATCAACCGTCGAAATTTGAGAAAGGCTTTGCATAAAAGGCTTAGTAGAATTAGACAAAAAGACTTGGAAGAGAGGAAAAAACTATGGAAGACGTAGTCATTGTAGACAGCGTTCGAACCGGCCTGGCCAAATCATTTCGCGGCAGTTTCAACCTGACCCGATCCGACGACATGCTCGCGCACTGCATTGATGCATTGCTCGAGCGCAATCCCAAGATATCCCCGCAGGAAGTTGAAGACGTCGTGGTTGGTGCGGCCAGCCACGCCGGTGAACAGGATGGCAACCTGGCCCGCCTTGCAGTTGTGTTGTCTAAGCTCGAGGTAGACAAGACCGGCGGTATGACCATTAACCGTTTTTGTTCTTCAGGTCTGCAGTCAATCGCCATTGCAGCCAACCAGATCGCCTCCGGCCAGACCCAGGTGGCGATCGGTGGCGGGGTAGATTCAATTTCCATGCGTACCCGTCAGGAAGCCGGTAAATCCAAGCCCAACCAGCGTCTGGTAGACGAAAAGCCCGCCATTTTCATGGCTATGGGCAACACCGCAGAGGTGGTTGCGCGACGTTATCAGGTGACCCGTGAAATGCAGGACGAATACGCTCTGCAAAGCCAGCAGCGTTATGCGGCGGCCACCACCTCCGGCAAGATCCGTGAGGAAATCGTGCCGATGACCACCACCATGCTCAAAGTCGACAAAGAGACCGGCAAAGAAAGCCGCGTTGAGGTTGTGGTCGACAAAGACGAGTGCAACCGTCCGACCACCACGCTTGAAGGCCTGGCGGGTCTGCCCCCGGCGTTTGAAGAAGATGGTTCGGTAACAGCAGGCAACGCGTCCCAGCTGTCTGATGGCGCATCCATGACCATGCTGATGAGCGCACGGCGTGCAGAACAGCTGGGCATAGAGCCCCTCGGGATCTTCCGCGGTTTCACCGTTGCCGCCTGTGAGCCTGACGAGATGGGAATCGGGCCGGTCTTTGCGATTCCGCGTCTGCTTGCCAATGCAGGTTTGAATCTGGAAGACATCGATCTGTGGGAACTGAATGAAGCGTTTGCTTCGCAGTGCCTGTACTGCCGTGACGCCCTGGGCATTGACAACGATATTTACAATGTTCTGGGTGGTGCCATCAGTATCGGCCATCCCTTCGGTATGACAGGCTCGCGCCAGACCGGTCTGGTTCTGCGTGAACTGAAGCGTCGTAACAAGAAATACGGCGTCGTCAGCATGTGTATCGGTGGTGGTCAGGGTGCTGCGGGTCTGTTCGAAGCGGTCTGAAGCGGCTTTTGCCCTCCTGGTGTCGTTTCTCGAAACGGCACCTTACCGGCGACGGGCGGTCCCTTCGAGGGACCGCGAGACGCCTGAACCTGCTCTTCTTTCTCATCTTTTTCATCGCGGAGGTTACAATTTGAAACCCGCGGGAAATGGCGAAGTAACAATACCGATGCACAATACTGTGCGATTGTTTTGAGGGTCAGATCTGATTAAGAGGCTGCTAACATCAGTCTTGTTGTTTGGTGTCTCGGTAGCGTGCAATGCCGCCGATGACGGCTATGCCACCGTTTATGCCACCAAATCCAATCAGGAACTCACTGCCTTGAGCGAGCAGTGGCACGCCCTGGATGCACAGCAGCGTCGCGCTTTGTTGACCGAAGTGCAAAGCAGAATGAGCCAGCGCAGCGAACCCGGCGTGGTTCGGTTTCGTGTCCAGCGCCGCTATGGTCGTATCGTCCGGCAACCGGACGGTTCGGTGGTTCGTATCGAAACCCGGGTGATTGCGTATTCCGGGCAGGCGCGTGCTGCAGATGCCCAGCAGAGTTTTGGCCTCGGGTTTGAGCAACGTGCAGCAGCGCGTGACCAGACATCGCCCCCCGTCCAGACGGTCGCGGCGCCCGCTCTGAAGGTTCAGCAGGGACAATAGGCGCAAGCCTCCACGTGGAAGCAGAGACTGCCAAGTTGCTGGTCGTGGATGATGATCCGGAACTCCGTGAACTCATCAACGAATATCTTGCCAAACAGGGCTTTCAGGTTGCCTGTGTCGCCAGTGGCAAAGAAATGGATGCCTATCTCGAGCACAACTCAGCGGATCTGATCATTCTCGATCTGATGATGCCAGGTGAACACGGTCTGTCTGTGGCAAGAAGGCTCAAAACCACGTCGGATATACCCATCATCATCGTATCGGCGCAAGGTGATGATGTTGATCGAATCGTTGGCCTGGAAGTTGGTGCCGATGACTATCTGGGTAAACCATTCAACCCCCGCGAACTGCTCGCCCGGGTGCGGGCGGTCCTTCGACGGGCGCGAAAAGGCGGCAATGGAGCCGAGCAAGAGCCTCTCGATGGCGCAGCCATCACCTTCGGGGATCTGCATCTCGACCTCGCCTCACATCGGTTGTCACGCAATGGCGACGTCATCTCGTTGACCTCTGGTGAGTTTGACCTGCTCGAAATTCTGGTGAACAACCCCAACAAGGTGCTCGATCGCGATCGCATTCTCGATCTTTTAACCGGCGCCGAGCGCTCCCCGTTTGATCGCAGCATCGACGTCCGGGTGACGCGGCTGCGGGGGAAAATTGAGGCAGATCCAACCGAACCGGTTTACATAAAGACGATCTGGGGTAAGGGCTATATGTTCTGCCCTGACGGCAACGGCTGAATATGGCAGCACTGCTGGGCACGCTGAGGTTCGATAGCCTTCTGGCCCGGACCAATCTGGTGCTGACGATCAGTTCGCTGGTCATCGTGGTGATAGCAATCGCGGCCCTCAATGTGTTTGTGGTAACACCGATCAGCGAACGCTCCGCAGATGATGAGGCGGCCCTGCTGGTGTTGTCGGCTCAGACCTGGGTCGAACTGCCACCCGACGCGCGGCCTTACTTCGAACTGGAGCTGGCTGAGAACCACGACCTGATATTGAGTGGCGTTCGCCGCGATTTACCGCCAGCTGAGTTTTCCACACCGGCGCTGGTGCTGCTGGCAGAAAAACTCGAAGCCCGGTTGGGCGCGCCGGTGACCCTGCTGCAGTCCGACGATCTGGCCTGGGTCGACATGGGCATGGGCGGTTATGACTTGCAGATTGGTCTTTCGCCGACGCG
>JAQBYL010000219.1 GCA_027622495.1 Pseudomonadota bacterium | reverse complement strand
CAGCAGCAGCATCGCGATTGCCACACCCGGTAAACCCACCAGCATGAAGGTATAGCGCCAGCCGATGGTGTCAGCTCCCCAGCCGCCGACGGCGTTGCCGACCATGCTGCCGATGGGTATGCCGAGCGCATAGATGGACAGGGCGGTGGCGCGCGATGCCAGCGGAAAATAATCAGAGATCAGTGAGTGTGACGGTGGACTGGCGCCGGCTTCACCTACTCCCACGCCAATGCGGGCAATCAGCAACTGCCAGAAGTTCGTTGCCAGCCCGCAGATTGCGGTCATGCCACTCCAGATAACAATGGCGATCGACAGGACTTTGACCCGGCTCCAACGGTCCGCCAGAGCGGCGATGGGAATGCCGAGCGTGGAATAAAAAACCGCAAATGCAAGGCCGCCGAGAAAACCGAGCTGAGTGTCGGTCAGCTCAAGGTCAGCCTTGATCGGTTCGATGAGAATGGAAAGGATTGAGCGGTCGACAAAGTTGACCACGTAGCCGAGAAACAGAACGAACAGCGCGTAGTTGCGATATCGCGGCGTATACAGATCGTCCGAGCTTTTAGGTTCAGGCATGCGGCATTATCGGGCGGTATAGCCGCCATCAACCGGCAGGATAACGCCATTCACAAAACTCGCCTCGTCGCTCGCCAGAAATGCGGCTACAGCGGCAATCTCTTCCGGCTGACCCATTCGGCCCATCGGGTGCAGTGAGATCAGAAAAGCTTCACCCCCGGGGATCTCACGAACACCGGCCGTCATCGGCGTTTCAATGTAGCCCGGCGCAATTGCGTTCACCCGCACCCCTTTAGCGCCAAATGTGATCGCATATTGTTTGGTCAAACCGGCGACACCGTGTTTAGAGGCAACGTATGCACCCGCATTGGGTTGCAGCGGCAGGGGTTCTTCGCCAGGCGCAGGAGGGGGCCCGACGAGGCCCAGCAGACCGGCAACCGAGGCGGTATTGATGATGCTGCCGCCGCCCTGATCGGCAATAAAGGGAGCGCCGTGGAACAGACCATGGGCAACCCCCGTGAGGTTGATCCTGATGATCGTGTCCCAGCTCAGGTCGCGACCGCCGACGCCTGCGTTGTTGAACAGAATGTGCAGACCGCCGAGTTCAGAAGCGGTGCGTTCAAGGCAGGCGGCGATTTCACCTTCGTCGGTGACATCCAGACGCATGGAGGCAGCACGGCCGCCTTCCTGCTGAATCATCGCCGCGGAGCGCGCGGCACCTTCTTCATCGATATCGGCACACATGATCGCAGCGCCACTTTCGGCCATGCGCAAGGCACTGCTTCGACCAATACCGCTCGCGGCACCGGTGATCAGCGCGACCTTTTTTTCAAGCGATGGCATCCTTGAATCTCTCCCCGTTTAGAAAGCGCGCCGCATTATCACCGTTACTGGAGGCATAAACCAAGCCTGCAGCAAGATCGGTAATGCCCCGGGGTTTTCAGGCCAGCGCCGACTCAAACAGATGCAACATGCGCGCCCACGCCCGCTCCGCCTGTTCCGGGTGGTATACGCGCGAATCGGGCGGACACCAGCCGTGCATGGCCCCTTGGTACACCTCGATCTCGGCGTGCAGATTGGCGGCGGCAAAACTGTCGCGCAGCACATTCTTGGTTTCAGGTTCGTTCTTGTCGTCGTTATCAGCCACGGCAAACAGAAAGCTTGCTTTGAGTTGGGGGATCAGCAGATGAGGACTGTCGTCGGTGTCGGTCACCAGTCGACCGCCATGAAATGATGCACCGGCGCCTACCCTTGAGGGGACGGCAGCGGCGGTTCGCACGGTGATGGGCCCACCCATGCAGTAGCCGGTGGTGCCGATTTTACGTGCCGTGTCTACAGAAGGCTGCTGGTCCAGAAACTCAATAAACGCCTTTGCATCCGTCACGTTGGTCTGCGCAGACAGGGATCGCGCCAACGGCATCAGGATGTTGCGTGTGGCCTCATCCTGAAAACTCGCCCCTTCGCCTACGACGGGTGCGGCTTGTGTGCGGTAGTAAGGGTTAACTACCAGAACCGAGTAGCCGGACTCTGCCAGTCGTTTGCCCATCAGTCGGAAGGCCGGGCGCAGGCCCACGATGTCCGGCCACACCAGAACTGCAGCGTGCTTGCCTTGGGCGGGGTGAACAAAGTAACAGTCGGCCATGCCATCTGGTGTTGCCACCGTAACCTCGTTTTCGATCACGGTGGCCGCATTCGCCGCCCGCGGTAATAGCATCGCCACCGCCGCGCCAGTGGTCAGCGCGCCAAACCGCCTTCGCGAAAGTTTACCGCTTAGATATTCTTTGCTTTCTTCGACGGTTGTTTCGTCACACATCGCATTTCTCCCCTTGCAAATCTGATTGCCGCTATTCGCCGCTAGATGCGGTCGTTGTCACCCCGTGGCTACTTTAGTCAATGTCACCGAGCCGACACAACTGTTGCTCGCCACAGCGCGGCGCAACCATGCCACAATAACCGGGTGGAAAAGCTCACTGAATTCCTGGATCGACCGCTGATCGAGCTGGCAGATCAGACCATCACCATCGGCCAGGTGCTGCTGGTCCCGACGATTGTGATCGTCGGGTTAATCCTGGTCCGTTGGGCGGGAGGAGCAATCCGCACCAGTCTTGCAGGCAGAGGCGTCAACGCGGATGTGGTGCAGCTGGTGTCGAGGGCCTTCTACGTGGTCTGCATCGCAAATCATCGCAATCACCACGCTTGATCTGCTGAATGTTCCCCTCACCGCCTTTGCCTTTGTGTCAGGTGCGCTGGCCATCGGCTTTGGCTTCGGTGCACAGAACATCATCAACAACTTCATCAGCGGCTGGATTCTGATGTGGGAGCGGCCGATCCGCAGTCGCGTTCGCTTCCGCAGCGTGACGTTCATGTAGACGGAAACCTGCTGGTCGAACAGACCGTTCCCTCACCTAGTCGCAGCAAGTGGAATAGTTTCGTTTCAGGCAACCTCAAGCGCCCCCTGCTGCTCACCCAGCCGTTGAAGCTCGGGCATGACCTTGCTGGCAAACAACTGCATGTTCCGATTAGCCTCATCGTACGGCATACCACCGTAAGCGAAATGGGTCATCACCCCGCGGGCACCGATGGTCTTGCGGATGAAATCAACCTTTTCGATGATCTGGTCTGGCGTCCCGAACGGCATCAGCCGCACAAAGTCCCGAGCGGCACCGTCTTCTGAGCGCGATTCGATGTGCTTGTGGATGTTCTGGTAAAACTCGTAGCCCTTCTTCTGCTGCAGATGCCCTGCACGTAATTCGTAATGATCCATGACTGAATGGTAGTAGTTACCGATGTAGCGATTGGCCATTTCTTCTGCGCGGTCAGCGCTTTCATCGACAAAGAAGAACCCACCACACATCGGGGCAGGTGGGGCGCTCTGCGCACCGTGGGTTTCTGCCCACACACGATGATATACCTCGAAATCCTCGCGAACGCTTTCCCAGGGTTTTTGCGGAATAACAAGCAGGCCTACACCGAGCTTGGCCATCACTGGCATGGAGTCTGGTGAAACCGCCGCAGCGAAGGTGCGGCCTTTGAAGGATTTGAATGGTGCCGGGCGGATGTTGCGACGGGGTTGCTGGAAATGCTCACCCTGTAATTCGACGTAACCTCTTTCCAGACCGTCGAGGACCATGGTGGCGGATTCAACAAAACGGTCACGGGATTCGTCCATGGGGATGCGGAAGCCGTCGAACTCCACTCTGCCAAGACCCCGGCCAATACCAAGGATCATGCGACCACCCGACAGGTTATCGAGCATGGCGATTTCTTCTGCAACGCGGACAGGGTCGTGCCAGGGCAGGACGATAACCATGGATCCGAGCTGTACCCGCTCTGTGCAGGCGGCCATGTAGCTCAAAAACTGGGTAACATCGGGAACCATGGTGTAGTCAGTAAAATGATGTTCAACTGACCAGACCGAGTCGAAGCCCATGGGTTCAGCCGCCCTGGCCATGGCCAGTTCCTGTGCGTAAACCTGATGATCAGGTATGGGTGCTCCGAGATTCTGAAAAAGCGGTGCGAAACCAACGTGCATTATGCGTCTCCCTTTGCGTGGATCGGTGCCTGCGCCTGCGCCCGCTTGCGTATTCTGCGCATCATGATCGGGAACATGGTCCTGATCATCAGCCGTTTGAACAAACTTGTTTCTTTTGTTCTATATGCAGCGCCAAACTCGTTGAGCTTAAGGTCGCGTCTGATATCGACCGTCATCGCCGTCATCATATCGTCGAGTGGTATACCGGTTCCGTCGGCGATCCGTGTCATGCGTTGAAAGTTACCGATTACCGCCGCAGTATCCACCAGCGCCTGTGGTCCCAGTTCATCAAGGACGGCGTCACGTGCGTGGCGCAGATTGTCTGAGCCCGGATGCATCACCGTTTCTTCAACCAGATTCAGAAGCGCAGTCTCGCCCTTAACGCCGCTGGTGGCGTCGGTCCCCTTAGTAATTACCGACAGATCGACCTGCTGGTCTGCAAACTCGCTGCTCGCACGGAGCATCATTGAATGTGAGCTGGTTCAGTAAAAGCAGTCGTTGAGCGCGGAGACCCGTGCGGCAATCAGTTCAATCTGTGGTCGAGACAGTGCGCGCCCGCTGTTGGACGAAAAATCGATGACGTCGTGCACATACATGGCGTTGGACTGTTTCATCAGCAGGCGCACCGCATCCGGGACCAGGCTCATGGCGGTGATCACATTGCCTGTTCTGGTGGCGCCGCCATACATGTCGGCATCAATCGGATCGACGTCCTTGCCGCTGACCATGGGCACCCAGGCGGTCCCCGAGGTGGCACCGGTGGGTCGATGATGGGACGGCTCGCCCGCCAGTGGTTGCGGCAGCGGTTCGTGTTCAAAACCGAGCGCATTATGAAAACTGTCGATTGCCAGTGTCGACACCACCACAGACAGAATTTCTATATAGCTTGCATCGGTTAAAGTGCCGCCGTTGCCCTGGCTGTGGCTTTGATCAATACACTGCCTGAGCCAGGTTTCAGTGAGGCGGGAGGCATCGGTGGTCAGGCGGTGAGCAATATCCACCTGCAGATCTGACAGCGGCTCATGGTCGCCGTTGTGCACACCATCGATGCCGAATGGAGACAGGGCCGCCTTGCGGTCGGCGCACAGTTGGCAGGTTTGAGCATTGCGTACCTCGCGGGCCACCGCCACACGCTCTGCGGCGGTGAGCCAGGTGCCTGGTTGACTGAACTTGTCCCAGGTGTAGGCAAAGCAGCCGATCAGGTCTTCGCGGATGGGGAACGGACTGTTGGAGTAGTTAAACGGCTGCATGATGGTCTCATCCCGTGCTGATCTGGTTTGGCACAGAATACGAAACATAACCCGCGAAGGCCATGCCGCTATTAGCGATGAGTTACTCAACCGGCGAGGTAAAGATACTCCTCCTGAATGATCTTGTTGTTTTTAGTGGTAAAAAGCCCTACTTCCGTCATCTGGCCGCGTGCGCCGCCTGCTGGCGTGGAATCCAGAACGAAGCGAACGACAAACTGATCGTCTCGATTGCCCACATAGGGTCCTTCGGCAGCGGTGCCGTGGACTTCGTTGTTAGTGAACCACCATTCATGCTTTCCGCGAATCGCCTCAATACCCTCAATACGCGCTGGCATTTCGTCGCTGCCCCCGCCTTCTATGCTCACAATGTTGTCTGCATAGTAGGCATTCACAAACTCGGTTTCCCCGTCACGACCCTGGTTAACCAACTCAACCATTTTCTGACCGATTTCAAGTGCATTCATCCTGATCTCCTTTCACGTGGTATCGAATGCCAGTCTAGCGCGGTGCTGTTGCCAGCGTGGTGTCAGTAGATTTTGCATCGGGGCCTGAAGGATGCAGCAAAGTACGCGCTCGGTTTGAGCCTTGCGTTGATCGTTGTGTTTGCCATCGCCTCAGGGGATGGTTTCAGCGAGCTACACTGGATACTCGCCGGGTTCTTCTGTTTCTTTCTGATCAATACGGTGCTGATTGCCTGGATTTTCTGAGCCTCAGGCGTGTTTGATCAGGATGCCCTGGCCGGTAGGACTCTCCAGTATCGTGTGGCCGCGTTCTGCCATGAAGGCGTCTTCAGCATCTTTCTGCGCCTTGTAGTCCACCCAGCCATAGTCGTCGAACACAATGATGCCGCCCGGGGTGACGCGATCAAAGATGTGTTCCAGGGCAGCAATTTCGGATTTCGCCGAGTTCATGTCGATGTGACAGAAGGAAATCTTATCGGGCAGGGTGCCTGTAAAAGAGTCAGGCACCGTACCCTTGATGGGGTGGATGTTGGAGTAACGGTTGAACCGTTCTAACACGTAGTCATACAGGTCACCCATTTTCACATAGGCTGCCAGGTTGCGGTTCTCGGAGTTGTATTCCGGCGGGGTGCCGGTGTAGGTATCGTAGAGGTACATCTGACGGTCGAGGCGTTCAAAGCGCAGAAAGTCGGCAACAATCGCCATGGAGAAACCGCGCAGCACGCTGCATTCGACGAAATCACCTTCCACGTTGATGCAGTGCTCTGCGGCCCATATCAGCGTATGGATACGCCACATGAGGGATTTTTCCTGTTTGTCGCTGACGTTCGGGTCGAAGGCTGCGCGAAAGGTTGCGTCGTACTTGAACCCCGTGGTGCGGCGCAGCGCGATCAGGTTGTCATAGGCATGCATCACGTCGAACATTTCAACGAACAGATCCAGCGACCGGCTGAATTTATCGCGCTGTTCTTTGCTGAATGACCCGTAAAACATCCGTCAGGCTCTCCTTGGCTCAGGCTCACTATACGAAAATGGTTGGCGTATTCTGCGCCGCATCTCACGGCCTTAAAATCACGTAACTGGCGCCTCGGTAGGCTCTTCTACCGGTTTTTTCTGCCCGTCGCCTTCGAGTTGTCGTCGCTGCGCGCGCTCGAAAAGCTTGGTCTGACAGGCTTGCGAAAACTCGTTGAAATTGGC
>JAQBYL010000218.1 GCA_027622495.1 Pseudomonadota bacterium | reverse complement strand
CTTGCCTGCAACCCGGTCTTCATCGAGACGCGCAGCATCCGCCCGCGCCTGATCAGCCAGCACTAACGCGTAGGCCCTGAGATCACCATCAAGCCGCTCGATTCTTTGCAGGGTATGTTCAACCACCCCGAATGACGTCAGCTCACCACTCTTGATCCGACGGCAGATATTGGAAAGCGACTGATAGTGCAGATCATTCATTTAAAAAACCTTTCCTGGGTTGAGGATGCCTTTCGGATCGAGCGCTGTTTTCAGCATCGCCATCAGTTTGAGTTCGTTGGGGCTGCGCGATATATGCAGCCAGGGTTTCTTTTCGAGGCCCACACCATGCTCCGCCGAGACCGAACCGTTGATCGCTTTGAGCGGTCCGTACACACAGGCCTCAACGCGATGCCGCACACCGTCGGGGGTCTTGACTGCATCTGTGTATGAGGTGCGATCATCCGTCTCTACCGCGACTACGAAATGCAGGTTGCCATCGCCCATGTGACCGAAGGTGAAGTTTTTATAAGTCTCAAATTCCGCTTGCAGCCCCGCATTCACCTGATCCACGTAGCCTTGCATGTGCTGAATCGGCAGACTCACGTCAAAGATGAACCAGGGTGTTTTGCGCAGACATTGTTCTACATCGTCGCGCAATGCCCACAGCTGCAGGCGCTGAGCCTCGGTCTGGGCAAGGACCGCATCACACACGAGATCTGCCTCCCAGACCTCTGTGAGTGTGCGCTCGAGAACCGATGCATCCGCCCCCATCGCTTCGATCAGCACATAGTAGGGATGCGCCTGCGAGATCGGCGGTGTCGACATTGCAGGCGGAGTGGTGACCTGTGTGTAAAAGTTGTTCCACATGACCTCGAACGCAGACAACGCACCACCCAGGCCGGCATCCATTTTTTTGAGCAGCAGACCGAGTTTGTCGAAGTCGTCAACAGCCACAAACACCGTCGCCTGTTCGAGTGGTTTTTCACGCAGACGCAGAACTGCACGGGTGACGATGCCAAGAGATCCTTCGGTGCCGATAAAAAGCTGTTTCAGGTCATAGCCCGCGTTGTTCTTAATCATCTCATTCATCGATGTAACGATGGTCCCATCGGCGAGAACGGCTTCGAGACCGAGCACCATATCCCTGATCATCCCGAAGCGGATTACCCGGTTGCCACCTGCGTTGGTCGATATGTTACCGCCGATGGTTGCGCTGCCCCGACCACCGATGTCGAGAGGAAACATGAGCCCATGTTCATCGGCCGCTTCCTGAACCGTCTGCAGTATCGCACCGGCCTGAACAGACATGGTGCGATTGACCGGATCAATGTTGTCGATCTGATTCATGCGCTCAAGCGACAGAACAATATCGTCAGGTTCTGTCAACGCAGACTCGACCAGACCGGTCAGCCCTCCATGGGCAACAACGCTCTGACCATGTTTGTAACAGATTGCCAGAACACGGCTCACCTCCTGTGTGGTCGCAGGCCGCAGCAGCGCTTTGGCTTTGATGGTGTCTGAACGCCAGATCCCCGCAGATCGACCGTGCACATCATCACCGGTGCGGACCTGATCCACACCCAGGGCATCGATGAGTTCATCGATGACCAGATCAGGATTCAGGGCTGCGTCACTCATGCGCATCCGGGTCATGGCGACTTCCGGTAACCAGAAACTGCGGCAGACAAAAAAGGAACTCACCCCGCTCAACGGCTGCGCGGGCGTCATCGAGAAGACCATCAACAGTCTGGGGTGCCATGGTTTTAAATGTGCGGATATAACTCGCCATGTTGGTCAGTACATTCAGACCAGCCCCTTCCAGATCGACGAACGGGTTCATGTTGACCTTGACCTCAGTGAAACCGCTGCGGGCCAGATAGCCTGACGCTCTGCGGCCGATGTATGGTTCGTTAAACGCAGCCGAAGCAGCGACGAAAAACTCATCGACCACCGCCTTGCCCCAGGGTTCAACAATCACAAAGCCCCAGTCACTGTCGATTATGTGGACCTTGCCACCGGGCTTCAGGACGCGACGAACCTCGGCCAGGCTCGCCAGCACATCCGGCACATACTCCAGAACGTTCTTACAGATTACCCGATCAAAACTGGCCTCATCGAACGGCAACTGATGATCGGTCACCAGATGAAACTCAACATTGGGTTTGTCACTGGCGCGTGCATTGGCGTCGGCAACGAAACGCGCATTCAGGTCTACGCCATGAACACGACCCGTATCACCAACAATGGAGGCAAGGCCACCGGCGAAATAACCAGGTCCAGCACCGAGATCCATCACGTGCATGCCGGGTTCGAGGTCCGCGCCTCGAAGCAGGGCGAGCTGCCCTTCGCGCCACACAAACATCTGCTCGTAGCGCTTCCGACGGTCGTCTTCGATAACTTTCCAGTGATCGGTATAAAAAGTGTCTGTCATTTTCGCCTCCACGACGGCATTTCCTTAGAATAGGCGTTAAACAAGCAACGGAGAGTCGTCGTGCGCCGGGTGTTCGACCAAGCCTATTACGAACGTTTCTATCTGAATCGCGAGACTCGCGCAACGTCTCCGGCAGCCGTGCTCCGGCAGGCGACCTTCATCAATGCCTATCTTGCGTATCTCGGCCTGCCGGTTAAACGCATTCTGGATGTCGGCTGCGGGATCGGGACCATGTTGAATACCCTGACTGATCTGTATCCGAGCGCGCGCATCGATGGCCTGGAATACAGTGAATATCTGTGCGAAACCTACGGCTGGACGCAGGGTTCGGTGGTCAACTACCGCGCCCGAACAGCCTATGACCTGGTGATCTGCAACGACGTGATCCCGTACCTGTCTGACCGGGTCTGCAGCAGAGCAATCAAAAATCTGGCCGATCTGTGTCGTGGCGCAATGTTCCTGGGCGCTCTGACACGCGAGGACTACGAGATCTGTGATACCCGCCGAACCGACGATATTCAGTATCTGCGCCCCACCGACTGGTACCGCACCCGGCTGGCCCGCCATTTTGTCAATGTCGGTGGCGGTCTGTACCTGAAAAAACCCCTTGGCGTCACCGTCTGGCATCTGGACCGGGCTACTTAGAGACCTGGCCGGTTAATTCGCCTGCTCAGACTCCTCCCTGGTTGTCCGCTTATAGACCCGCTTCGCTAACCTCTACGCTCTTCAGATTGTCGTCCGGGTTGCGGTCGATCATTTTCAAATAGGGATCTATGCCAACCTGCACGGGTAATTCGCTCACCCGGAAATCGAATGTCTGTTCACCATCAGTGATCCGCCTGGTCTCAAAGATCAGCGGTTCCGGCAGCAGTTCATCGGCAAGGTCCGGGCTGGCCTGAGGAAAGACCGCGATATCGACCAGGTTGTCCATCGGCGAATCGGTTTCTGCACCGGCACCATCGGAGTACTTCTTACCCGCCGACACGGTGACGGTAACCAGGTATTCATCACCTTCTTTGCGCGCCTGTGCCTGGGTTACCTTCATGTCGTAGAGCGTAATCTTTTCAAACAGGTCGGTGATATAGGCCTGATGTTCCGGGGCGGCCACGGCCCGCAATTCATCAATCAGATCGCTGGAGCGGGGAAACGGCGCACCTTTGAACGCAAAGCGATCCAGCAAACGGCGCAGCGCGAGGTTGACCTTGTCTTCACCGATCAGATCCTTGAGTGCATACATGACTACACTGCCTTTGCGGTAGTGAACATAGCCCTGGTTCTCGACCAGCTTGAGCGGCAGCTCTTCGATCAACTCGCCACCACGTGACGAAAGATAGTTGTCGAGTTCGTACTTCAGAAAACGGCGCATCTTCTGTGGTCCGTACTCCCGCTCCATGACCATCAGTGCCGAGTACTGGGCCAGTGTCTCAACAAGCACAGTCATACCCTGCACCTGTGCACCGATCACCTGATGGGCCCACCATTGATGAGCTAACTCATGGGCGGTGACATAAAACACATAATCGATATCATCTTCTTCGCGTAAGTCGGCCAGGAAACCGATTGCTTCAGAAAACGGGATGGTGTTGGGAAATGACTGGGCAAAGCTTGCATAGCGCGGGAATTCCAGTATGCGGAACTGACGGTACTGATAGGCTGAAAACTCGGTTGTAAAATAGTCGAGCGATTTTTTGGTGCCCTCGATCATGCTGCTCACGTTATAGGCGTGGGCTGGATCGTGATACACCTCGATATTCACCTCGTTCCAGCTATCGCGAGCGACTGCATATCTGGCCGAACTGAAGGAAGCAAACGGCCAGATCGGCGCATCCATGTGGTACTCAAAATGGCGGCGTCCATCCTGCTCCCACTCACGCTGCAGATAGCCGGGTGCAACGGCGATCTGGTCGCTCGCTGTGCTGACAATGGCGCGGAAACCGGTTCTTTCTGCAACACCCATCTGACTCATGTTGCGCCACACAGGATCATCAAACGCAGGCAATCGCTGTACCGGCGGCAGATAGATAAACTGAAGAATTTCAGCTCGTCTGGATGCACAACCACGGTGCCCGTGAGGCCGTTTTGGTGCAATGCATCATCAAAGTGCGCGCATCATACGGATTATCGGTTGCAACACAATGACGGCGGAAAAATAAGTCTGCGTCGACCGGAGCACTTACGGGGACCGATCGTCATCGCGGGTCGGGTTCGGCCCTGCTACCATACCGCAATGCACAAGCTTAAGAAGTATCCCAACCGGCGGCTCTATGACAGCACTTCAAGCCGCTACGTCACCACCGACGACGTTCGAAAGCTGATCGTTGCAGGAGAGAGTATTCACGTCGAAGATTCCCGCGACGGCAGCGATATCACCCGATCCGTGCTTCTTCAGATTCTTGCCGACCAGGAAGCCGACGGCCATGAACCGGTGCTGACCAACCGGGTGATCGAACAGATGATCCGGTTCTACGGTGACCACTTGGGCGGCCAGGCTTCCCGCTACATCGAACAGAGCATCCTGACCTTTCTTGATCACCAGGATCAGTTCCGTGAGCGGATGAAGGCGCTGAACCAGTTGAACCCCCTCAACGCCATGCGTCAGGCTTTTGAGACCAGCTGGGGGATTGATCAGAACCGTCCGGCTGCCAACGAAAAAACGCCGGCAAAAGGCGACGAAACCCCCTGAAGTCATGAGTAACCTCGTCTGGCGAAGTGCGCGGGATCTGGTCAGCGACATGGCCACCGGCGCCTTGAGCGCTGTTGAGGTCATGAATGCCTTTTACGACCAGATCGAAAAACACAATCCTCAGATCAATGCGATCGTCAATCTGATCGATCGGGACGCAGCATTGCGCCTGGCCGGCAGCGCCGACGCGAAACGACAGGCCCGCGCACCTGCCGGTCCGCTTCACGGCCTGCCTCTGGCGGTAAAGGATCTGGTGGACGCGAAGGGGTTTGCCACCACATTCGGCTATCGCCCCTTCGCAGACTCGATCGCCCAACAGGATGCTCTGGTGGTTGCCCGCATGCGCGCAGCCGGTGGGCTCGTGATCGGCAAAACCAACGTCCCCGAGTTCGGCCTCGGCTCGCATACCTACAATGACCTCTTTGGAACCACCAGCAACCCCTATGTCCATGACCGAACTGCCGGTGGATCAAGCGGCGGCGCTGCCGCTGCTCTTGCCTGCGGTATGTTGCCTGTTGCCGATGGCAGCGATATGGGCGGGTCGCTGCGAAATCCTGCCAGCTTCTGCAATGTCGTCGGCATGCGCCCCTCTATTGGACGGGTGCCCAATGCCCGCGAGTTCGGCTGGTTCGGTCGCCTGTCCACACTCGGACCGCTGGCGAGGAGCGTAGATGATTGCGCCATGCTGCTGTCGGTTCAGGCGGGTTGGGACAGTCTGGATCCGCTCGCGCTACCCGGAGATGGATCTGAATTTTTAACCCCGCCCAACCTGCACGGCAGACCCCTGAAACTCGCGATCAGCGCGGACCTGAATGGCCTGCCTGTGGATCGTGAGGTCCGCAGCCTGATTGAAACCGCGGGTCAGGCACTGGCCGCTGATGGCTGTGAGGTCCAACCCGCGTGCCCGGATCTCACGGGCGCGATGGAGGTATTTCAGATCCAGCGGGCGGCAACCCTTTCGACACTGGGTCGGAGGCTCGAGCGCACCGTACCCAACTGGCGCGATTACACCAAAGACACTGCCATCTGGAACATCGAACAGGGCTACGCTCTGACCGCAGAGCAGATCATCCGCTCCGAACTCGATCGCACCCGCATCTACCAGAATGTCTGCCGGTTCTTTGCTGACTTTGACGCGCTGCTGCTGCCTGCAGCCCAGGTGCCGCCGTTTGCTGCATCGCTCGACTGGGTTCGCGAAATCGATGGCCAGCCCATGGCGACTTACCTTGACTGGATGGCCGTCTGCTGCGCAATTTCAATCACCGGCCTCCCGGCTATTTCTGTTCCGGCAGGCTTTACCCGGGAAGGTCTGCCAGTGGGTCTGCAGATTGTCGGCGGTCCCCAGGCCGACGCCAGACTGCTGGGGATTGCCCGGCGCTTTGAGCAGATCAGCAATTTTGCCCGGCAACGACCGCAGTAAGCCCTCAGCTTGAGTTAAAAATGACCAGCTACCACCCTATAAAGCTCACCCCGCTGACACCTCATATGGGTGCAGAGGTGAGTGGCGCGAACCTTGCCGAGTTGACCGCAGATCAGACCGCCGAGATCCGTAGCGCTTTTCTCGACTGGCAGGTTTTGGTTTTTCGCGATCAGATTCTGACCCGTGACGAGCACAAAGCATTCGCACGGCTCTTCGGTGAACTGCATGTGCATCCAAGCAAGACTCACCTGGGTGCACGCGGGGACCGCGAAATATTCAGCATCCACACCCGGCCCGATTCCAGCTATACCAATGGCGAAGCCTGGCACACTGATGTCTCCTGCGAAGCTCTGCCGCCACTGGCATCTGCCCTGTATCTGCGTCAACCGCCTGGTGAGGCGGGGGGGGACACCCTGTTCGCCAACATGTACCTGGCG
>JAQBYL010000217.1 GCA_027622495.1 Pseudomonadota bacterium | reverse complement strand
AGAGCCGGGGGGTCTCCCTTCTTACTAGCAGAATCTCCGTAAATCACCAGAAAAATCGAGAAATTCAGGTAAAAATCGTAATGAAATCAGAGGCATCGACTACCCAGCACACCCCCATGATGCAGCAGTACCTGCGCATCAAGGCCGATCATCGAGCCCATCTGCTGTTCTATCGGATGGGTGATTTTTACGAACTTTTTTACGACGATGCCAAGCGTGCCGCCCATCTGCTGGACATCACGCTGACCGCCAGGGGGCAGTCCAACGGCACACCGGTACCCATGTGCGGAGTTCCGCATCATTCAGCCGACGGCTACCTCGCGCGTCTGGTCGCCTTGGGCGAAAGCGTTGCAATCTGTGAACAGGTCGGTGACCCGGAGACAAGCAAAGGTCCCGTTGAGCGACGCGTGCAGCGGGTTGTTACCCCGGGAACCATCACCGATGACGTGCTGCTCAACGAAAGTCGCGAGAGCCTGCTCATGGCCATCAATCCTTATGATGATGAATACGCGATTGCTCTGCTTAATCTCGCGAGTACTGAGTTCACTGTGCAGATCGCCAGATCCGACGATGCCCTGGGATCGGTGATCGCCCAGTACCGCCCTGCAGAGATTTTAGTCCCGACAGCACTCGATGTGCTGCGCGACTTCACCTCGGTCAAACCGCAACTCACCGACTCGCTGCGCTTTGACTCACAGATGGGCCAGCGAGCCTTGTGCCGTCACTTCGGTACCCACGACCTGGTGGCCTTCGATCTGCAGGACGCCCCTGCCCTGGTCGGTGCTGCCAGCGCAGTGCTGAGCTACGCACAGGCAACCCAATGCCAGACGCTGGCACACATCGACCGGTTGCGTCGCATCGACAGCGAAGCCGTGCTGCAGATGGACAGCCACAGTCGCCGCAACCTGGAACTGGACCGGCGTCTTGACGGCAGCGAAACCCATACCCTGTACGCGCTTTTAAACACGAGCAGAACACCAATGGGCGGACGCCTGCTGCGCAGCTGGCTGCATGCACCGAGTCGCAACCGACAGGTTATTCTGAACCGCCTGAGTACGGTGACCTGTCTTGCCAACGGCGATGCCTGCGAAACATTGCGGGCGCTGCTTAAGCCAATCGGCGATGTAAAACGGATTACATCGCGGATTGCCTTAGGCTCGGCGACACCCAGGGACCTTGCGAAACTCAGAACCGGGCTGCATCTTCTCCCACAGATCAACAGCTTATGTTTAACGCAAACCGACTCGCACCTGCTGGGGCTGAACCAGGCACTCGGCGAGTTCTGTGATCTGACACACCTGCTGGTGGCAGCGCTGATCGAAAACCCACCAGCGACGGCCCGCGACGGCGGCATGATCGCGCCGGGTTATAACGAGCGTCTGGATGAACTTCAACGCCTCACCAGCCATGCGGCCGAGTGGCTGAAAAAATACGAGCAGACCGAACGGGCCAGAACCGGGATCAACACGCTGAAGGTCGGCTACAACCGGGTGCACGGTTATTACGTTGAAACCTCAAAAACGCAAGCCGCCGAGATGCCCCCGGAATACATCCGGCGCCAGACCCTGAAGAATGCGGAACGCTTCATCACGCCTGAGCTGAAAGAGTTTGAAGATGAAGCGCTCACCGCGGAAAGCAAAGCCCTGAAAATTGAAAAAACTCTTTACGCCGAACTTATAACCACCCTTCAGCAGCACGTTGCCGATCTTAACCGCAGCGCCGATGCCCTGGCTGAACTCGACGTGCTCGCGACCTTCGCCGAGCGCAGTCACAGCCTCGGTCTGAACGTCCCGATTTTCTGTGATCGGCCGTGCCTGGAAATCGATCAGGGCTGGCACCCGGTGGTGCGCAACGCATCCGATCAGCCGTTCATACCAAACGATTTGGCACTCGATGCTAACCGGCACACCTTGATCATCACCGGCCCCAACATGGGCGGTAAATCCACCTTCATGCGGCAGACCGCGATCATCGTTCTGATGGCACACATGGGCGCTCCGGTGCCCGCTGCCCGGACCTGTCTGGGGCCCATCGACCGGATCTTCACCCGCATCGGTGCTGCCGATGATCTGGCGCGAGGTCAGTCCACGTTTATGCTGGAAATGACCGAAACGGCCAATATCCTGCGCAACGCAACCTCACAAAGCCTGGTGCTGCTGGATGAAATCGGTCGCGGCACCAGCACCTATGATGGCCTGGCGCTGGCCTGGTCCACGGCCGAGTTTCTGGCCAGAGATGTGCGGGCATACACCCTGTTCGCCACCCACTATTTTGAATTGACCGGTCTGCCTGAGCAGTTGGACGGAGCTGCCAACGTGCATCTGGATGCCACCGAACACAATGGCCGGATCGTGTTCATGCATCAGGTTCGCGAGGGTGCCGCGTCACAGAGTTATGGTATCCAGGTGGCCCGTCTGGCGGGGGTTCCTGATGCAGTAATCGAACGCGCAAGCGCGCGTCTGCGCGAGCTTGAAGATGAGCAGGCAGCAGCGCATCCGCACCAGGCGGATCTTTTCGCGGCCCCTGCACAACGCCGCGACGCGATCAATGACGAACTTCGCCGTCAGCTGGATGCACATGACCCGGATGATCTGACGCCCAGAGCGGCATTGAGTCTGATCTATGCGCTTAAAGAACTTCTGGCTTGAAGGCATCTGCCTCGACAGCGCAGGGAAAGTAGTTAGAATAGCCGCCTTTCGAATTGTTCGGGCGTTAAACCATGACCTTTGTCGTTGGCGAAAACTGCATCAAGTGCAAGCTCACAGACTGCGTTGAAGTCTGCCCCGTGGACTGTTTTTACGAAGGTCCGAATATGCTTGTGATTCATCCTGATGAGTGTATCGACTGCGCTCTGTGCGAGCCCGAATGCCCGGTTGACGCGATCTACTCAGAAGACGAACTGCCGGAAGACCAGCAGGAGTTTCTGGAACTCAATCTCAAGCTCGCAGAAGTCTGGCCGAACATCACCGAGCAGAAAGACCCACCACCGGATTCCGATGACTGGGTTGGCAAGCCGAACAAGCGCGAATTGCTGGAGCGCTGAGCGACCACCGCTGAGCCCGCAGCGAACCGAAAACTCACCACCCCCCGAACGATCTTCAATGGGTTATGCTGCCTGAAAAAGGAGCGATCCATGATCAGATGCGCAGGCCCTGCAGGCACCCTTCATTTTGTCGTCCTCATGACCGTCCTGATGACCGTCCTCATCGGCGGATGCAGTCAGGAGAAAGCAGGACCTGAGCAAACCGGCAAAGCAATTGTGACCGCCTCTGTCGGCCTGGTCGATGACGCGAGAATCATTGCCGCCGACGATGAACCCGAAGACTGGCTCAGCTACGGACGCTCCTTTTCAGAACAGCGCCACTCCCCATTAACTTCAATCAAACCCGACAACGTCCGCGAACTCGGTGTTGCCTGGTTTAAAGAACTGAACACGACCCACGCGCTGGAAGCCACCCCCCTGATCGTGGACGGGGTCATGTACTTCACCAGCACCTGGAACATCGCTCATGCACTCGATGCCGCGACCGGGGCTGAAATCTGGCAATTCGATCCCAAGGTGCCGGGCGAAACCGCCCGCCAGGCCTGTTGCGGTGTGATCAGTCGGGGTCTCGCCATCTATGAAGGACGCGTGTATCTGGCAACGCTCGATGGTCGGTTGCTGGCACTGGATGCGGCCAGCGGAAGCAAGGTCTGGGAGATCGACACCATCATCGACCGGTCGCGAGACTACACAATAACGGGTGCACCCCGCGTTGCCGCCGGCAAGGTGTTCATCGGCAACGGCGGTGCCGAATATGGCGTGCGTGGTTACGTGAGCGCGTATGACGCCGCAAGCGGTGATCTGGTCTGGCGTTTCTTTACCGTGCCCGGTGACCCTTCACAACCCTTTGAACATCCTGAGATGGAACTCGCTGCCTCAACCTGGAAAGGCGGCGAGTGGTGGAAGATCGGCGGCGGTGGCACGGTCTGGAATTCCATCGTCTACGACCCCGATTTCAATACCCTGTACCTCGGTGTCGGTAATGGCACGCCGTGGACTCGAGCGATTCGATCGCCGGGCGGTGGCGATAATCTTTTCCTTGCCTCTATTGTCGCGGTGGATGCCGACAGCGGACGCATGAAGTGGTACTACCAGACCACCCCCGGCGATAACTGGGACTACACCGCTGTGCAGGACATCATGCTGGCCGACATGCATGTCGATGGCGCTGATCGAAAAGTCCTGATGCAGGCGCCAAAAAATGGGTTCTTTTACGTGATCGACCGCGCCGACGGCAAGTTGCTGCGCGCCCATCCTTATGGCGCCGTGACCTGGGCCACACACGTGGATCTTAAAACCGGCAGACCGGTTGAGAACACCGACAAAGCATATGCCGACAACCCGCAATGGATTCTTCCGGGCCCGTCGGGTGCGCACAACTGGCAGGCCATGTCATACGATGCGTCCCGCGGGCTGGTTTATTTTCCGAGCCAGGACATGCCATTTCTATATGCCATGCCCGAGGAATACAAAGAAACCGGAACCTATAAATTCCGCCCGGGCACCTGGAATACGGCAGTGGAGTTCGGTCGCCTCAACCAGATGATCGAAGCGCACCCCGAACAGCCGGTATCAAAAGGTTTTCTGACAGCGTTTGATCCCCTTACCGGTCAGGCTGCGTGGCGGGTAACGCACGTCCATCCGTGGAACGGTGGTGCGTTATCTACCGCCACGGGTCTTGTGTTCCAGGGGGATGCACTGGGGAACCTGTCGGCCTACGACAGCGACAGCGGTGATGTGCTGTGGCAGTTCAATACCTACACCTCTATCGTTGCACCCCCGGTGAGTTACTCAGTGGCGGGCCGGCAGTATGTGGCGGTCATGGTCGGCTCTGGCATCAACGGCGGCGAAGACACCGAGCCATACCTACGGCAGTTTCGGCAAGATGGTGGCATTCAAACTGGGGGGCAACGTGGCGCTGCCGGTACCCGACGCACGAGACCAGACGATCCCGGAACAGCCACCGCTGACCGCGAGTGCCCAGGATCTCGACCGCGGCGATATTCTGTATCACGAAATCTGCCAGTTCTGTCATGGCGGTGCAGTGCGTTCTGCCGGTGCGCTGCCGGATCTGCGGCTCATGAGTGCCGAAACTCAGCAGGCCTTTCAGGCAATCGTCCTGGGCGGATCGCTTCGTGCCCAGGGGATGGCGAGTTTCGCTGACCTGCTTTCCGTTGAGGATGCCGAGCGGATCCGTCAGTACATTATTTCGCGGGCTAATCTGGATCGTCGGGCTGCGTTGCAGCCAGCGTCGCAGCCAGCGTCGCAGCCAGCGCTACAGCCAGCGCTACAGCCGCCCGCTCCGCAATAGTCTCAGTGACGGCCGATCAGACTGCCCGGGTCAACGGGTTGACCGCGCCTGCGGATTTCAAAGTGTAAGGTCTGGCCGTTCGGGCCCAGACCCTGAGTGTTCATGGCCCGGGTCACCGGGTCGCCGCGGCGGATCTGTCCGCCTTCCCGAACCAGCATCTCATGGTTAAAGCTATAGGCACTCAGATACTCACTGTCGTGCTGCACAATCACCAGACGCCGGTAACCACCCAACCCGGTCCCGGCATACACCACCTCACCCGAGCGAGTGACTTTTACATCATCTCCTACATTAAGAAGATAGTTTACCCCTTTGTTTTTATTACCATATTTCAATGAGACCGGGCGACTCACCGGCTTCAGCCAGGTCTCGTTGCGAGGTTGCGGCGCGCTTTTTTTCTCAGTCGGTTTGGCCGGCTTCGCAGTCCCGCTTGAAGCGGCCACCGCGGGCATGGTGGGCGGTTTACCGGGCGGCCTGGTCGCGGTGTTGATCACGAGACTCAAGACCTGACCGGGATAGATCGTGAAGGGTTTAGCGATGCCATTGCTCGATGCCAGTCCACTGGTATCCAGACCATAGCGCCAGGCGATGGAATACAGCGTATCGCCCTTCATAACCCGATAAGTCTCGGGCGCCTTTTCAAAGCGGTGGGCATAGGCCGAAGTACGATCCACCACCTGCGGTTTGGGGGCCGTGGCACAACCGCTGAAGAGGCAAACCAGCCCAATGCACAGGGCGAAGGCGCTTCTGGCTGTCATCTGCATGCGTGAGTGTCGCGGGCAACCGGGCGCACGGCCTTGCCGATTACTTTTTCAGCGTGGTCAGAAACAGGAGCATCGCTCCACCCGCGATCATGCACCCGAGCGTTTCAAGAAGCATTGGGTTCTGCGAGGTCAACGCCTCCCAGCCTTGCGGCAGATACAGCGAATTGTCTACCCGCCAGGGCCATAGCTTAACCATTGCACCGAGCATGAAACCGGTCAGAACACAGAGCACCGGCTCCATGTAGCGGGCCATCAGCCAGCCGAGCAGTTTAGAAAACAGCAATATCCCCACCGCGCAACCCGCGGCCAGAGCGACCAGGAGACCCATCTGAAACCCGGCAATGGCGTCAAGAACCCCTTCATATATTCCGATCACCAGCAGCACGAAGCTGCCAGACACGGCGGGCAGAAGCCAGGCGCACACGGCAACCATCCCGCCGAGAAAAAAAATCAGCGGACCGGATTCGATATGCCCGGGGCTTAAACGACTCACGAGCAGACCGGCGATAACGCCAACCGTACCAAGTGTCACGAGTGGCCGGAGCTTTCGACCCATCCCAAGCATGACCACCGATACTGCGATCAGCCCGAAAAAGAACCCCCACACGAGGGTCGGCGTGTGTTCCAGCGCCGCTTTGAGCAGGCGGGCAAACAGCCCGATGCTGACCAACATACCGGCACCGAGCCAGGCGAGAAAAGCCAGATTGTGATCACGCCAGAAGGCAGGTGGATCGGTGAACAACTGCTCTACCGAACGGAAGTTGAACCCGCTGAGGGTCGAAATCAGTTCGTCATAGATCCCGGTCACGAAAGCGATGGTTCCCCCGGAGACTCCCGGCAC
>JAQBYL010000216.1 GCA_027622495.1 Pseudomonadota bacterium | reverse complement strand
CGAACCGATGAGGCCGATATCGTTCTGTCTGACGACCACATCTCCAGAAAACATGCCAGGCTGTTAAATCACCAGCAGCATGTCTGGCTGCAGGATCTGGGTTCAGCCAATGGCAGCTATGTAAACGGTAAAAGGCTCACTGGCGCCCAGCTTCTCTTCCATGGGGATCGGATCACATTTGACACCCACAGCATGCAGCTGATCGGTAAGGGTGCAGACCTGACACCGGTGCGGGCACAGGCCGCAGAAGGCAGCAAACCCGCCGTGATCGAGGCGCCAGCAACCCAGCTGCGCGTAGATACAACCAGAGTCACGGCGATTGACGAGCAGATGCTCGAGTCTTTCGAAGTCCCGGTGAGCGACGCAACCGGTGCATTTTTACTCGGAGCAAGCGAGCCCATCGCAGGCCAGGCATTCAGACTCCCCATGGGCCGTTGTCTGATCGGGCGTGATGCGGCCTGCGCTGTAGTGATCCGCGACGCCACTGTGTCTTCCAAGCACGCAGAACTGATGTTGCGTGCGGAAGGGTGCACCATCACCAATCTGCTTTCGACCAATGGGGTTCGCGTTAATGGCGCGCAGGCACAGACAGCGCAGCTGGTCCATGGCGATATCGTGCGTCTCGGCAATGTGAGTCTGGTGTTCAACGATGTGCCGAAGCCGCTGACGGGCAAATCGACCTTGAAGCGCATCCAGATCGCTCTGATTGTTGCGTCCATTGCGCTTGCCGTCACCATCGCCTGGATGCTGACCTGAAACGTTGCTTTTGGCAGCGCAGCTCCCTATGCTTCGCCGCCACTTTGAGTGAACGATAAGACAAGAAGCTTTAAGCGAGGACAAAACTGTGGCTGTAAAAATTCCGTACCGACGCGAGCTTGATTTCAGCTACGGCAAAATTGAGCAGATCGCTCCTCTTGTGCGCCGCGTTGTCGCTGAAAATCCGAGCCCTTTTACCCATTTCGGCACCGGGACCTACATTCTGGGGACCGGCAATGTTGCGGTCATCGACCCGGGTCCTGCCGACAGCGATCACATCGATGCGCTATTGCAGGGTCTGAAGAACGAGACCATATCGCACGTTCTGGTTACCCACACCCACATGGATCACTCACCCGGGTGCGCGCTGCTCAAAGAACACAGTGACGCAAAGACCCATGCCTACGGCCCACACGGAGCCGGTAAGCTCGAGCAGGGCGTGCCGGTAGAAGAGGGTGGCGATATGGACTTTGTTCCTGATCAGCTGGTGCGCCATGGGGACGTGATCGAAGGCGGCGACTGGTCGGTTGAGTGTGTGTATACGCCGGGCCACACCTCGATTCACATGTGTTACGCCCTTCGTGAAACCAAGTCGCTTTTCACCGGCGATCACGTCATGGCCTGGTCGACCAGCATCATCTCGCCACCCGACGGCGACATGACTGCCTACCTGAGTAGCCTCGATCTGCTGCTGAAACGCGACGACGCGGTTTACTGGCCAACCCACGGACCTTCCGTGATCGATCCAAAAGCCCATGTGCAGGCCTTCATTGACCACCGCAAAGAACGGTCCGATCAGATCCTCAAGTGCGTTGGCGAAGGGGTGGAACTGATCACTGAGATGGTTCCGAAAATGTACGTCGACACACCTGAATTCATGTATCCAGCTGCGGCAAGAAGCGTGCTGGCAGCAATGGAATACCTGGTGACCACCGGCCAGGTTGTTGCTGAAGGTGGTGTCAAACTCAACAGCCGCTATCGGCCCGGTTAACCAGTCTGGGCGATGGGCGGCGTTGCGCTCGTCTCCTCATCTGCATAACCGCTGCGCTGATCGTTGATCCCCTCTGCCAGGGGCAGTTGCACCATGATGGCAACGCCGCTGTTGTCCGCCAGGTTGAACGCCCTCACGAAGCCGGCGTGATGCTCGGCGATCACGCGAACCACATACAGGCCCAGGCCGAAATGCAGCCGGTTGTGCGAGCCTCGATGACTCACCATTGAATCGAACAACGATCGGCGATCTTCTTCGGGCAGTGTCGGTCCGCGATTGGCAACGGTGATCTGCAGATAGTCCCGGTTGGTATCGAGCTGAACCTTGATCGGACTGTTGGTTCTGTGAAAATCAATGGCGTTGTCGACAATCTTGTCGAGCATCTGCTCAATCCGGAAGTCCGACACGGCCGCATACACAGGAAAATCCGGGCCTTTGTAGACAAAGCTGCATTTTTTGTGGGTGATACTGCAGTTGTTGACGTAGCTGCGAAGGAGCAGATGGATGTCGATCACTTCCAGTTCTTCGGCTGCAAGACTTTCTTCCAGGTTAGCCGCGTCAGCCAGATTCTGAACAATCGATCCGATTCTGATCACGCCGCGTTTAGCACTCTCAAGATACTTACTGCCTTCGATCTCCGGGTTTTCGGTTGCCAGATTTTCGAGCGAGGTGTTCAGCGTGTTGAGCGGATTGTTAATCTCATGGCGCAGCGTGCGCGGCATATTTTCCAGAAAGGTATTGTGCTGATGCAGTTTGGAAAGCATGTTCGAAACACTACGGGCCAGGTCGCCGATTTCGTCGCCAGAGTTGATTTCGTTGGATAACTCGTTGGTGCGTAAACGTCCATACTGATCGATCGCCGCACTTGCTTCGCGGCGCAGATTACGAATCCGCCAGGCCAGTCTTCCGGCAAAGGCGAGCAAAGCGATGAACACAGTAAAGAGGCTGGCCACCGAAAACAGAACCACCTGCTCAATTGCCGAGCGCTGAAAGGTCATGATTTCATTGATATTCTGCTCAACGACAACGGTGCCGAGAATCCGGTCTTCAGACACGATCGGATGCGCGGCCATGATAATTTCCTGATCGTTGTCGATTTCTCGCCGCACAGCGATCGGTTCACCATTGAGTGATGAGGCGATCGTACGATCAGCAATTGCCGTTGAATCTTCCGGCCTGCTGCCACTTACCCAGGTTTCGCCAGTAGTGAGTTCATGCAGGTAGGGTCTCAGGAAGTGAAACACTTCGAGCGGTGTGTCGAACCAGCTGTCGACATCCGGGGATGTTGTGCTGGTCTGCTCCGCGCCGGTTTCGGCGCGAACCTGTTTCTGCGCGTCGATCACCATGATGCGTGCACCAGAATAGCCGAGGCCTTTAACGATGTTCAGCACTTCAGGTGAACGCAGCACAACCAGGTTGAAACTCTCTTTACCGGCCTTGGGCAGAGTCTGCGTGTTATTGGCGATGGTGCGTGCTTCCGGGTCATCCACGTCAACAAAGGCCATGCCGAAATAGCGGCTTGAGCCCAGCATGTCCAGCGGCAGGCGGAATTCGGCCTGCCAGCCTTTCTCTGTCTGCACCAGCACCGCCTGAACCCGGTTCTCGGGTGTGCCTTTGGCAAAACGCCAGTCGGCATCCATCTCATAAGCAGTCGCTACACCCGGCTCGGTTGGGATCAGGCTGATCCGCCCATCCTCACCATCTGTTCGGATAAAGCTGAGACGGATCTGATCCGCACTGTCCAGACGAAGCAGGTCGAGTTTGCGATAGACGGGTTCAGGATCGTTGATCCACATGAACACGTAGAGTTGCCCGCCGCGTTCACCGAGGAGCACTCTGAAGTCGCCATCGGTGTCACCTGTTACGCTGCCGAAGCTCAAGACCTTGTTGTCGAGTTGCCCACCCCAATCTTCAAACTTTGCATCAAGCCGGATGGCGGATTGAAGCGGGTGAGCGAACAGCGACTCATAATCCTGCACTGCCACAGGCAAGTCGTTAAACAGATCTTCGCGGCCGTTGAACAGTGTAGAAATACCTTCAGCCGTCAGCAACTGCGCATGCGACTGGCCCTGGATGAGCAGGCGTTCCATCTCCACAAGCTGACGGTAGCTGAACCACGGCACCACTAAAAGCAGCATTCCGAGCAGCATCAGTTTGGTGCCCAGCCGAGGCCCTTTCAGACGGCGGAACGGATTCATGGTCGATCAGCTCTGTGACCAGCGATAGCCGAAGCCGTATTCACTTTTGATGCTCGCAAAATCACCGTCGACCTTCTCAAACTTTTTGCGGATGTTGCGCATGTGTGTGTTGATTGTGTTGTTAGTCACCAGACTCTGCATGGTGGCATGCATGAGGGTTTCGTAGCTGACCGCGTGCCCCGGCATGCGCACAAGTTTGGCCAGCATGCGGAATTCGGTACCGGACAGATCGATCCGGCTGCCTTTCCACGACACCAGAAGAGCCTCCTGATCGAGCGACAGATCACCGATTCGTTTTGCACTCGGTGACACTTCATGATCGTTCTGCATTCTCGTTTCTTGGATACGCAGCAGAGAACTGATCCGCTCGGCGAGATATTCAAGGGAGATGGGCTTTGGCAGGTAATCCCAGGCACCAAGACGTAAACCGGAGATCTTGTCGATTTCGTTGATCCGCTCGGTGAGAAAGATCACCGGCAGACTCGGCGACTTGGTCAGCAGCTCACGGCACAGTTGAAACCCGGCGTCGACTTCTTCACCCAGGATGATGTCGAGGACCACCAGATCCGGCAATTGTGTCTCCATACCCTGCAGCGCTTCGCGGCGGCTGCCGTAGGCAGACACGTTGTAGCCTTTGGCCGTGATCGCGTCGGTGTAATTGGCCCGCTGATCTGGATCGTCTTCAACGATGGCGATGGATTTGGACATCCTGGTTCAATCCTGAGTTGATGAAGGCGTTCGCCCCTGTACGGGGCTCGACCGTAAAAACGTCCTGCGCCTCTGTGTGGGGTACCGTGTGGGGGACATGGCCAGAGGCGGTTCGGCGCAGATTTTACTGTTTTTTGGCCTTCCGCACACTGTGATAGAAATCACACTGTGTGTGCGCATTCAAATCGATGTGCGAGTAAACCCGGCGAGCCCACCAGTCTTTCTCCATTCTCCTCGGGCAAGAATCCATTATTTGTAAGCCGCTTGTACATACACAGCTGTTCCAATGGCGGCCATGAAAGTATTCGTTCCGTTTGCAGAAGACCTCTTCGAAAGACTCGGCACCGCGCCGGGAGATCTGGTTCCTTTCCGGCTGGAGTATGAAATATTCCATGCGGAGGTTCTGAGCCGTGCACCCTGTGACGCCGAACTGGCCGAGTTGGCCGAGTTGACAGTCGCCGAACCTGCGCCGTTCGTGTTGCACCGGCACAGATAGCGAGGCACGCTGACGCCCGGTATCTGCCGGGAGTTGCGTTCGCTTGTCTGACCTTGTCGCCGTTCTCGAGAGCATCGAGTGGCTCGAGCTCGCGGGCTTAAGCTCCGGACTTCTGTGCGTGTATCTGCTCATCCGCGAGAATGTGTGGACGTTTCCCATCGGTCTCATCTACGCGGTTGTCTCCGTTGTGGTCATGCTCGACTCGCGGTTGTATGCCGATGTGCTGCTCAACGGCTACTACGTGGTAATGAACGCCTACGGCTGGTACTTCTGGCTGTATGGCGGCAAGGTGCCCGGCAAAGCGGATCTGCTGGTCACCAGCACACCAAAGACCTACTGGCTATGGCTGATTGGCGGAACTACCACCGGCATTGCGCTCATGGGCTGGTTGTTCAACACCTCTACCCACGCAGACCTCGCCTACTGGGACAGCACCACCACGGTCATGAGCTTTCTGGCCATGTGGATGACGGCCAGAAAATACCTTGAAAACTGGGTGATCTGGCTGGTAGTGGATGTGATCTCGACGGTTCTGTACTGGTACAAGGGGCTGGAATTCTACGCCTTGCTGTATGGTGTGTACCTGGGCATGGCTGTGTGGGGGTGGTTGTCATGGCGACGGTCAATGACCATGCATACCTCGTCTGCCTGACGGGTCCCGAATGCTCGGGCAAGACGTCGACCGCGCGTGCCCTGGCAACAGCCCTGGACCTTCCTCTGATCGGTGAAGTTGCGCGCGAATATCTTAAACCGGGTGTTGCGTATGAGCGGACGGACCTTGTGGAAATCGCGCGCCTGCAGCAACAGGCCGAAACCACGGTCTTAAAAAATGCGCCTGCGCACGGGCTGGTCGCTATCGCGGATACCGATACCCAGGTCATCCGGATCTGGTGGCAGCAGAAATATGGCGATCTGTCGGACGAGCTCAAAGCGGCGACACAAACGCTCACCCCCAGACGATATCTACTGGCGAGGCCCGATCTGCCCTGGCAGCCCGATCCATTGCGTGAATCTGAATATGACCGGGATCGATTGTTTAATCTGTATCTGTCTGATTTAGAGGAGGGCGGGTGGCCGTTCGGCGTGCTTGAGGGGCAAGATCGGGTTGCCCTTGCGCTTGCTCACATCAGGGCCTGGAGACGCGTGTAGGCAGTGACGTGTTGGGCCGCGATCCCCTCACGGACATTGCCCGCTTTCAGCTGACCTGCGGCCCAGGCGTACTCACGCAGCCAGAAGGCGATCTGGCAGGCGGACAGCCTTTGCGGGTTGAGCGGTTGGTCGAACACCCGTTCATACAGATCAGCAACCTCCGAGCTCTCCCGTTGCAATCCTTCAATCAGTGTCACCATGTCGAACACGGGGTCATTTAAACCCGCCATTTCCCAATCGAGGAGCATGAATTCGCCGTCAGGCAGAACCAGAACATTCCATGGATTCAGATCGTTGTGGCACAACGTAACGTTCTGCGGATGCCACGTTCGATTCAGCAGTTCTCTCACGGCACCCGGTATGTCGCAACCCTTCATATACTCACCGGACATGGCGTATGGATTGTAGGTTCGCCCGACAACGGCTTGCGGCAGGTGTGTGAGGTTCAGGGTCAGATCTCTGAAGAGTGAAATCAGTTGCTCTTGTACCGGCGACTGGTCGATCAGCAGGGGGGCATCGATATACGACGTAATCAACACACCACGCTCAACATCTTCGGCCACAGCGGGTGGTGTCAATTTTCCCGGCAGAGCCAGACGTAACGTCTTTTCAAAGTGCCGGTCATGATGGGCCTGCTTCAACCCTGGCAGGCGGATCACATAACGCGTATTGCCCAGCGCGAAGTGATAATTCTCGTTGCTATAGC
>JAQBYL010000215.1 GCA_027622495.1 Pseudomonadota bacterium | reverse complement strand
AATTTCCATGGCCCCTATCTTGGCATCAAGCACGCTGTGCGGGTGATGCGCGCCAACGCACCGAGCGGTGGCAGCATCGTCAATCTGTCGTCCATTGCCGGTCACGTTGGTCTGCGGAACTATGTGGCGTATTGCGCGAGCAAGGGCGGTGTCAAAAATATGACCAAAGCCACGGCGCTGGAATGCGGTGCGCAGAGGGATGGCATCAGGATCAACAACGTCCATCCGGGCGTGATCTGGACGGCCATGAATGAAGTCCAGTTTAACGATGAAGCCACAGCGCATGAGGTGGCCAGATCCATGTCTCCTCTAGGCGTGCTGGGTTATCCCGAGGATATTGCCAATGGCGTTCTGTTTCTGGCAAGCGATGAGTCGAGTTACATGACGGGTGCCTCGCTAACCATTGATGGCGGTCTGACCGCGAGATGATCCGAGGTGATCCGAGATGATCCGAGATGATAGATGAGTAAAACATCAGCACGCCTGGCCGGAAAGGTTGCCATCGTCACCGGCGCAACCATCGGCATGGGGCGCGAAACCGCCATTGCCCTGTGTGCCGCGGGCGCAACCGTGATTGCCACCGGGCGCAATGAGACCGAAGGGGCGGTGACTGCGGGTTTACTGGAGCAGACCGGTGGCCAGGGCATCTATCGAAAGCAGGACATCACTGACGAGAGCGGCTGGCAGAGTTTGATCAGTGATGTGGAAGCAACGTACGGCGGCCTCGACATTCTGGTCAACAACGCCGCGATGTTCTTCGTCAAACCACTGCTTGAGACCAGCTTCGAGGACCTCGACGCGATCTACAAGGTCAATATGGAAGGCACCTTCCTCGGCATGAAATACGCCATGGCCGCGATGGACCGGCGCGGTGCCGGCAGCATCATCAATGTATCTTCACTGCTCGGCATACGTGGCTTTCCCGGCGGCAGCGCATACTGCGCAACCAAGGGGGCGGTGACGCAGATGAGTCTGGCCGCAGCGCTTGAGGGTGCGGCTGATGGACGTAACATTCGCGTGAACGTGATCCATCCAGGGGTCTTCTGGACCAAGATGGTGATCGAGGCGATGGGGGATGCTGATGAGGTCAAACAGTTTCTGGCCGATGAAACCCCGCTTGGCAGGACCGGCAACCCGGATGAGATTGCCCAGGCAATCGTCTATCTCGCAAGCGATGAAGCTCGCCTGGTGACCGGTTCTGAGATGACGATTGATGGCGGTCGCGGCGCGCGTTAAACCCTAAGGGCACGTCCCCTTCAACGAAGGGGTGCACTGGCGGTGGGTTAAGTGATACAAACTAGGCTGCGACGGGCAAAAAAGACATGCTTGACTGTTTTTGTATTCAAGCGTGTTTCCGGTCGTATAAAACGTAACGATATCAGGAGTATAGAAGAGGTTTCTAAATGACGGTTTACCGCAAGATCGAACGGTTCGCTGACCCCCAGAAGAGCCGAACACCGGTAGAGAAGATGCCCGATCCGGATCTGGGTCACGATTTCATCCCCAAAGAACGCTATACCTCGCAAGCGTTCATGGCTGAGGAATGGGAGCGTGTCTGGACCAAGGTGTGGCTCATGGGTGCCTGGATCGGTGATCTCAAGAATCCTGGGGATTACGTGGTAACAGAAATCGGCAAAGAGAGTGTGGTCATCACACGCGACGAGAATAATCAGTTCAACGCCTTCTACAATGTGTGCTCCCACCGCGGCAATCAGGTCGCCTACGGTGCGTCCGGCAACACCGAAACCTTCCGCTGCTCTTACCATCTGTGGGAATACAACCTTCGTGGCGAATTGATTCACGTGCCAGATGCAGAAACGTTCCGTCAAGGCGCACCGTGCGACAAATTGTCAATCGTCAGACTACCCTGCCAGGCGTGGTCCGGATGGGTATGGTTCAGCCTGAATCCCGATATTGAACCGCTCGAGGAATTTCTTGGCATTATTGTGCCCCATCTGAATCCGTATCACTTTGAACGCATGCAGCTGGTGAACGATGTCACCGTGGAGTGGGAGTGCAACTGGAAGACGTCGGTGGATGCGTTCAACGAAACCTACCATGTCGCTGGCACCCATCCACAGCTCATGAGCATGCTCGAAGACATGGATGTTCAGATCGACTGCTATGAGCGCCACAATCGTTATCTGATCCCGTTTGGTTGCGTCAGCACCCATGTGGAAGACGGTGAAACCATATCTCAGGCGCTGAAAAACTTCATGCGCATGAACCACCTGGATCCAGATCAGTTTCAAGGGACTGGTCTCGATGTGCGACGCGCAGTGCAGAGAAACTGGCGGGCCAAGGCGCCGGATCTGGGGTTCGATTTTTCCGAGTTGAATGACGATCAGCTTACCGATGATTATCACTATCTGATCTTTCCGAACATAACCCTCAACATACACTGCAATTCGGTCATGATCTTCCGCCAGCGGCCCCACGAAACTGATCCCAACAGGATGTACTACGATCTGCAGAACTACTCGCTGTTGCCGCCGGACCAACCGGAACCACAGCGGCCGTTACACCGCCATTTCAAGCACGGTGAGGAGTCGCTGGGTGAGGTTCTGGACCAGGATGCGTCTAACCTGTCGATGGTGCAGAAAGGGATGAATTCCACTGGTTATCGCGGTCTGTGGATATCTGACCAGGAACTCCGGGTTCGACACTTTCACAAAACTCTCGATGACTACCTGCATCGTCAGCCCATCCGCTGGATGAAATGACTTGAAACCAGTCATCAGAATCAGTGAGCTTGACGAAGGTCAGATGTGCGCGCACACCGTGGAGGGTGTCGACGTTCTGATCTGTCAGGTTGAAGGCAATTTCTATGCGCTACACAATCAATGCAGTCATGCACGGCAAAAGCTGAGTCAGGGTCGTCTGCGTGGTTTTGAAGTGATCTGTCCGCTGCACGGTGCACGTTTTGATGTGCGGTCGGGTGAGGTTACTTCAGCACCCGCGGCGAGGCCGGTCACCTCGTTCCCGGTTACCCTGGAGGGCGGCAAGGTACACGTTACCCTCAAGCAGGTTGATCAACCGGCCCGCCCTCAGTTCGGACCGCTGAACTAAAGACGACGTAAGTTCTACGAAAAATACAATCAATCACTAACTCCAGAAAAAGGACAGATTATGGATCTACAACTCAAAGGCCAGAAAGCGCTGATTACCGGCGGAACCAAAGGAATCGGCCGTGCCATTGCCGAAACGTTTGCCGACGAAGGGGCCAACGTGTCTATCTGCGCACGTAATCAGGCAGAAGTAGAGGCGGCGGTGGCTGCCCTGCAAGCCAAGGGTGTGACGGCATTCGGTCAGTCTGTTGATATCGGCGATGGTGATGCGCTCAAAGCGTGGATCGAAGCTTCTGCCGAGGCCCTCGGGGGCATCGACTGTGTGGTCTCCAATGTCAGTGGCGGAAACGCCCCGGGTGAGGCCGGCTGGCGCGCGAATTTTGAACACGACATGTTGGGAACGGTCCGCTGTGTGCAGGCAGCGATGCCTTATCTGGAAAATTCAGATAACGGGAGCATCGTGATGATCTCAACCACAGCGGCGCTGGAAAAGTTCATCTCGGCTGGTCCCTACAATGCAATGAAGGCTGCGTTGCTCAACTATTCCGGTGCGTTGTCTCAGGATGTGGCACCGAAAGGCATCCGCGTGAATGCGGTCAGCCCCGGACCGATCTACGTTAAAGGCGGGTCCTGGGGTTTCATCAAAGAAAAGATGACGCCATTTTATGACGCAACACTTGCGCAGATTCCGCTCGGCAGAATGGGGAGCGCTGAAGAAGTAGCCGCACAGGTCGTCTTCCTGGCAAGTCCGCGTGCTGGTTTCACCACCGGTACCAACGTGGTGATCGACGGGGGTATCACCAAGCGCATCCAGTACTGAGGGTGCGAATCGGAGGATCTCAGTTATGGCCGATAACAAAACGGTAAACGTCTACCTGGTAGCCGCAGGTCAGTTTCACGACATCGACTTTGCGCGTCTGGAATTGCTCAAGCTTCTGGCGGAAGACGACAAGATCAGAGTGCAGGTGGCCGCCGACTACCATGATCTGGAATCGATTGGTGAATCGGACTTCCTGATCAGCTATACGTGCAACCTGGTTCCAACCGAGGCAGAGCAGCAGGCCCTCGCCGACTACATCCATGGCGGCAAACGCTGGATTGCGTTGCATGGCACCAACTCTATTCTCAAGTTCCTGCCGAGTGGCAAAGTAGAAGCGCCGGAAACGGCGCCGATACTGATGAAGACACTGGGGACTCAGTTTCTTGCGCACCCGCCGATTCAGATGTTCAAGGTAACCCATGCCGATGCGGAACATCCGCTGGTGAAGGGCGTACCTGAATTCGAAACCGACGATGAACTGTATCTGTGTCGCATACACGGTGACCTTCACACGCTGCTCGAAACCCGTTTTACCGGCAAGGCGAACGGCTTTCTGCTCGAGCAGTGGGATGATGACGAACCGCGACCCGTGTACTACATCAACAAGGTTGGCGATGGTGAAGTTCTGTACCTGAACCTGGGTCACTGCCGCGGGCACTACGACATGCAGCCAATGATGGACTACTACCCTGCGGTTGAACGGGGTTCGTGGGAGCGGCAGGAATACTATGAACTTCTGCGCCGTGCGATCCGCTACTGCAGTGCGGGCATCTGATCATGGCCCGATCATTTCGCTTCGCAGTACAGGCGTTCAATGCAAAATCCGGTGGCGAGTGGGCGGCAAAAGCTCAGCGTGCTGAGGAGTTGGGTTACAGCACCTTTCACCTTGCCGATCATCTGATCGGTCCGGGGCCGGCTCTGACTGCAACCAATCATCCTGTGCAGGATGTGGCCGCGATCCCGGCCATGGCCTATGCCGCGGCGGTGACCAAAAGCATCCGGATTGGTTGCCGGGTGTTCTGCATCGATTATCACAACCCGCTGGTGCTGACCAAGTCTGCCATGACGATCGACATGTTGTCGGGTGGACGTCTTGAGCTGGGTCTGGGCGCAGGCTGGTTACAGGGTGAATATCAGGCGGTGGGTCTTAAGTTCGATGACGCATCAAAACGGATAGATCGGCTTGCGGACGTGATCGAAGGTGTTAAGGCATTTCGTCGCGAAGGTGCGCTTGATGTTTCCAATAACACCTTGACGTGGAAAGGGTTCGAGGGTGTCCCCAAACCGCTCTCCGGTCCACCGATCATGATCGGTGGGGGCAGTCCGCGGGTGTTGCGTCTGGCCGGGCGGGAAGCCGACATCGTGAGCCTCAATTTCAATAACCGCTCGGGCATGATCGGCCCGGATGGGGTGCGCAGCTCTTCCGAAGATCTCACAACAAAGAAGATCGGTTGGATACGTGAGGGTGCCGGTAGCCGCTTTGCGGAGATTGAGCTCGAAATTGGTGCTTATTTCACCTTCGTGATGGACGATGCAGCGCCCATGTTAAGCAACTTCGCACAGATGTTCGGTTACAGCGAAGACAACATGCGCCGCCATCCGCACGCTCTTTTCGGCAATGTGGACCAGGTCTGCGAAGAATTGGAGCGCCGCCGCGAGTTGCACGGCATCTCGTATTTCACGGTGGGAGACAACGCCATGGAAGCGTTCGCACCGGTAGTCGCGCGTCTGTCGGGTAAGTAAGCGCGACCAGTCGGCATTGTCGAACCTCAGTCCTTCGCGGTAAAAAAATCCGCTCTCGGGGTCATGGTGCTGTCGTAGACCGGCTCGCTCAAGTCCACACGATACTTGGCGGTATCTGCGCCACGCATGCCGAACTTGCCAATGGTGTCGCGCATGCGCAGGTACCATTCGCTCTTGAAGTGGGCAGCCAGGTCTTCCTCGCTCGCCCACCGCTCAAAAACCCGTAAACGACCAGGGGTCAGTGGTTCCGGACACCAGTCGTAGTCGAGACATCCGGTTTCAGTCAGCGCCCCTTCGATGAGTGGTTTGGCGGCTATGAGGGCATCGTTCAACTGATCCGGGTCCAGATCGACGGTGCCGGAGATGATTATTTTTGTCATTTCTATGGGTCCTTCAACTTACTTGCGATCCTGCCACCAGGCGGCGACCTGAACGGGGGAGAGCTCCTCCCATTCGCGGATACTGTCAGGTGCGTCTGCTGGCAGATCAGGGTTTTCGGTTCGTGGCAGAGGAGAGGCGGTGCTCACCGGGTCGACGAATTCGAGGCTGATGTTTTCGATCATCTCGCCATAGGCCGGTGCCCGGTGATAGTCCGCATCCTGGTGTACAAAAAAAGCCTGCTTGCTGGTGAAACTGAGCAGGGCGTACCAGGTGCGGGGTGCCTGACCTTTCCAGTATTCGTAGCGGATGACCTCAGTTTCGTTGGCCATGGTTTTTTCGACCAGGCCCGCAATTGCGGTTTCCCACTGTGCTTCGAATCCCGGCTTGACGGTAATGTGGGCGAGCAGTGTGGTCATGGTTGGCTCAGTAAGCAGATCCGGTCTGTGAATATGAAGCATTGCCCCAGCGCGTTCAATAATGCTGTGAAATGCCTTCAGTTGTGACCGATTCTCCTGAGCTGCTTTAACCCCGGCAGGCAGCCACGAGCTTTCAATGGCCGGGCGCGACTGCGATAATCGCACGTTCCCTTGTGAGGAACTGACGATGACTGAGAGGGTAGCCCGTGGCGGACTGTCGGTAGTCGCGCAGCTGGATGCACTGGTTGCAGAGCAGATTGCCCCAGGCACCGGTGTCAATGTCGACGAATTCTGGTCCGGTTTTGAACAGATCGTTCTGGACCTCGGACCTGTGAACATCGCGCTGTTGAAAGAGCGCGAAGACCTGCAGACAAAAATTGATCAGTGGCATCTGCAACGCAAAGGCAAGCGGATCAATGCCGACGAATACAAGGCCTTTCTCAGCGAGATCGGTTATCTGGTGCCGGAACCGGCGCCGTTCAAAATCCAGACCCGTAATGTCGACAGCGAGATCAGTCAGCTTGCCGGGCCGCAGCTTGTGGTGCCAGTCAACAATGCCCGCTTTGCGATCAATGCAGCCAACGCC
>JAQBYL010000214.1 GCA_027622495.1 Pseudomonadota bacterium | reverse complement strand
AGGAGCAGGCCCAGCGACATCTGAATGTCGGTAACTGGAAGTGCGAGCAGGTGGTTAGCAATTCCGGCTGTCACCAGGGTCACGCCTGCGACGGCAGCAAGACTTTCAGTAATGACCGCACCCAGAACAATCCACAGTGTTCCCCGACCCTGGCGCGCATAGCCGTCGAGAACGGACTTTCCGGTAAGGGCGGCATATTCGGCAGCAAAACGAAAGACCGGATATTTCAGGGCACAGATGCCGATGATCACCAGCATCATGCTCAGACCATATTCTCCCCCTGCACGCGTGGACTGAACCAGATGGGATGTGCCCACCGCAGCCGCAGCGAACATGAGGCCAGGTCCAAGAATGCTCAGCTTGTTCTGGTTCAGGAAGATTTACCTGCTTTAAGGGTTACTTCGGCGTGGCCGAAACTGTTCAAACCAATCCGGTCCCAGGCGCTGCGGCAGGCAGTGCGCATTTCCGCTCGTGTGGGCAGATCGGCCTTCAGGCAGGCAAATGCAGACATGGTGCTCCTCCTCGTTGGGCTAGAATACAATGCGGCGATCTGGAATGCGCCTTCGTTACACACACCATTGCGAGGATCATGTGTGAGAAAACCATCTGTTGTTGTTACAGCGCGCTGGCCGCTGGCTGTTGAACAGGTTCTTCAAAGTGAATTTGAGGTAACCCTGAACGAGTCTGACCGGCCATTCACTGCCGACGACATGCGATCTGCACTCGCCAGTGCAGATGCGCTGTGTCCGACCGTTATCGATGCTTTACCCGCCGAGATACTTGGGGATGCGAGAGGCCGCTGCCGACTGCTTGCTAATTTCGGTGTCGGCTTCAATCACATCGATGTTGCTCATGCCACCCGCCTTGGTATCGCCGTCAGCAATACCCCAGGTGTGTTGACAGACTGCACTGCAGATTTAGCGCTTCTGCTGATGTTGTCTATAGCCCGACGTGCAGGCGAGGGGGAGCGCCAGGTGCGTAGTTCGCAATGGAGGGGTTGGCGACCAACCCATCTGCTCGGCCAGAGTCTGGCCGGCAAGACTCTCGGCATTATCGGCATGGGTAGGATCGGCCAGGCGGTAGCGAAGCGGGCTGGTCTCGGCTTCGGCATGCGCGTGCTGTACCACAGTCGTTCAGTGGTATCTGTTCCAGGCGTCGATATAGAACGCCTTGATCTCGATGATCTGCTTGCCCGGGCTGACTTTGTGTCGCTGCATTGTCCGAGCAACCCGCAGACCCATCATCTGCTGAATAGCGAAAGTTTAGGAAAGATGAAAAAAGAGGCATACCTCATCAATACTGCGCGGGGTGACGTCGTCGATGAGCTCGCCCTGGTCGAGGCACTGCGCAACGGGGTCATTGCGGGAGCAGGGCTCGATGTCTATGAGAAGGAACCACAGATTCAGGCCGGTCTGATCGATCTCGAAAACGTGGTTCTGCTGCCACATCTGGGGAGTGCGAGTGTAGAGACCCGCACCGCGATGGGCATGTGCGTGGTTAATAATCTACGGGCGTTTTTTCAAGGCAAGCCATTGCCTGATCCAGTTGTAGTCCGACTAACCAATCGATGATCAGTTGGGCGGATATTCATCCTCCCGATGTGATGCATGGCCACAGTTGAGCATATGCAGCATAATCAGCCCCTGGGTTTGTCGTGAATCGGGCGGTGCAAAAGCTAGGGTCGGGCGAGGGGTCGCCGACCCATTCGATGTATAAGCCGTCGGTCACGGATCTACGGCCGGGAGAGTCGCTATGCCTGTACGCCAGTTTGCGTGTGTCGGTTGGGTTTTTGCGCTGGTGTGCAGTTGTGTTTTTGTCAGCGTAAGCGGCCCGGTCTTCGCTGCTGCACAGCGACCCAACATCCTGCTTTTAGTCGCCGAAGACATGAGCGCGCGGGTTGGCAGCTTTGGCGACCCGGTTGCGCAGACACCTAATCTGGATACTCTCGCACGGGTAAGCGTTTCATTCACCAATGTATTTACCACGGCAGGGGTCTGCGCACCGAGTCGGGCGGCGCTGATTACCGGCCTGCATCAGATCAGCTTTGGTGCTCAGCACATGCGTTCTTCCACCGGTGGATTGGGCGCATACTTTGCCGTTCCGTCAGAGGATGTCAAAGCTTTCCCTGAACTGTTGCGACGCGCCGGAATATATACGCTCAACGACGGCAAACTGGACTATCAGTTCAGCGGCCCGTCGGCCCGCAGCGGCCCTTTCAGCGTATGGGATTGGGAAGGCAGTCGAGACTGGTCTGGCGCAAACGGCCAACCCTTCTTTGCCATGTTCAATTTTCTGGAAACCCACGAAAGCGGGGTGATGTCGACAGAAGGTGAGCCGCGTTCCGCAAGTCATGCTCAGACCATTGCGTTCCGACGTCAAAGTGGGATGGAAGCACCTCGGGTCACCGATCCGGCCCGAGTTGAGCTTCCACCCTATTACCCGGATGTCCGGGAAGTCAGAGCGGATGTTGCCCGCCACTACGACAACATCCACCTGATGGATCAGCGCGTTGGTGCCGTGTTGAAGAAACTGGGAGATGACGGGTTAGCTGATTCGACCATCGTCATCTGGACCACAGACCATGGTGATGGGTTACCGCGCGCCAAACGCGACCTGTTCGACAGTGGCCTGCGGGTACCGCTGATGATTCATTTTCCCGCGGGGCTTGCACCACAAGGTTGGCAACCGGGTGAAACCGATGAGCGGATGATCAGTTTTATCGATCTTGCTCCGACCATACTGCGCATGGCCGGTGTCGCCCCGGCCAGCTACCACCAGGGCCATGATTTTCTTGTGTCGTCGCGACAGTATGTCTACGCATCCAGAGACCGGATCGACGAGGTCACGGACCGTCAGCGGGCGGTACGGGATGAACGGTTTAAATACATTAAGAGCTGGTACCCCGATGTCCCCGGCGGCCACCGACTCCTTTACCGCGACAACCTGGACATGGTGGTGAGGATGCGCGAAATGTATGAGCGTGGTGAGCTCGACGCAAACGCCAGCCGCTGGTTTGAACCGGTGGGGGTTGAGCAGTTGTATGACCTGCGAAACGATCCGGATGAGCTGCACAACCTGATCGGTCACCCGGACTACCAGATCGAACGCCAACGGCTGGCAACGGAACTCGCCGCCTGGCAGGTGCGCGTTGGAGACATGAGTGAAGTGTCTGAAACCCAGATGCGCGATGCGCTGTTGGTGGATGGCAGCGTTGGCCAGACCATCGCTCCTGTGTTTAACCACACCTCCACCGGGATCGAGCTCAGTGCGCCCAACAATGCATCGATCGGCTATCGGGTGAACGGCGGGCGCTGGCGTTTGTACACAGGACCTCTAACCCCTGAATCCAGCACCCTTGAGGCAAAAGCCGTGCGCTATGGCTGGCAGGAGAGCGTTGTTCAGATCTACACCATCGACTAAAAACACTCTGCCACGGGATATTCCGCAAGCCAGCTGCGAAGTGTGGCCTGTTCAACGTCGGATAACCTGTTGATGCGGCGCCTGATCATATTGCGGGATTGTTCGGGGTAGGGCCGTGTGAGGTAGCTCACGTCTTCACCGTAGGTTTCGAAGTGAAAGGCTTTGGCCCCGGCAGCAAGAGACTCTGCATTGCCGAGCACAAAGGGCCGGTACTGCGTACCGAGGTCGTTGAGCGCAAATTGAGCAAAGTCGGTGGTCTGCGGAAACGCCGCAATATCACCAGACCCGTCCCAGTTGTCGGCACCCCCTTGAGCCCAGGCCACCACACCCGGATAACCGGACACTACCTTCTTAGGGTCAGGATCCATATTGGTGTGTGCTCGAAGACCGCCGAGCAGAATGCAGTCCACCGCGGTGGGACGATCGCCCAGCGCGTATCGGGTGTGTTTCAACTGCTTTTCAAGCGCGTCCAGAATGCGCACGTATTCCGCTTCGGCCGCCTGTTGCTGGTGCGCTGATTCGGTTCCCGTTGCGCGGCATGCGCGGGGTCCCCAGTCCCGAACGCGAGCCGCCGCCGCCGGGTTGCCGCCCGCCATCCGCAACGAGGCAAACTCTGCGCTGGCCGGGTAGTGCCAGCGATAGTGCACCATCACTCTAGCCACCCATTCGTCGAACAGCTCCTCGACGGCCTGCACCATGATTCCCTGTGGTCCTGTCGGGAACATGCGCCGGTCAACAAAGCGCTCATCGAGCAGATGCAGCAGCGGTGTGGTGTCACCGATCATCCAGTTTTCCGGGGTGTGCAGCACCGGTACCTGATGGGTGCCTGACCTTTGTTCCACATCGGCTGCCACATCCGGGGTCTTGCTGCGCAGTTCATGATCGGCACCATAAAAAATCATTGCGGCTTCGAGTTTGCGGGTGAAGTAAGACAGTTCGCCGCCGTAGATGATGTAGGTGTCGTTCATAGTGAGATCCTCTTTTTTAGTTGGTGCTGTGGTGCTGCGCCGGATATGGGTCGATCTTGGTTGGTCGATGGGCTAATGTTAGCCATTACCTCGCGATTCGCCCACAGACCTTAACTTGCGCACACATTGAAAGCCCAGACCCTGATCCGATCCAGCTTCATGCGGGCAATGGCGAGTCCGTTTGTGCGCAACAGCCGCCGTGTTGGCGCCCGCCTGAAACGTCGTCTGCGCTCCGAAGGCCCCACCGTACACTACTTTCACCAGGTCACAGATCCGTTCAGTCACCTGGCCGTGCAGACCCTCGACCGGTTCAGTGCGCGCTACCGGGTAGACGTTAAGACCCATCTTGTTCCGGCCACCGAAACCGCATATGCCGGTGATGCGGAGCGGTTCGAGCCCTGGCAGCGCACGGATGCCTGTGACATTGCGCCATTCTACGGTCTTGATCCGACATCAAGTGAAGCACCAGAGGGTCAGGCCATAGCACAAGTCGAAGCGCTGCTCGCCGGGCAGACCACGGCTGCCGGGTTTGCCGCAGTTGCAGTGGAGGCAGGCCACTCGCTGTGGCAGGGCAGGCAACCGGCTGTGGCCGATGTTGAGCCTGCCTCTAAAGAGGCAACTGCCGCAGCCCTCCAAGCCGGAAAAGCCCTTCGCACCCGGCTGGGTCACTATTATTCAGCGATGTTCTGGTTCGACGGTGAATGGTTCTGGGGGGTAGACCGGCTGTGCCATCTGGAACGTCGCCTGATCGACGAAGGTCTGAGCCGTGCACCGGATGCGCCACTGTGTGTGCCCCGACCGGTGCCACCACCGGCGGTTGCGCCTCATCATGCCGATGTCACGCTCGAATATTTTCCCTCGCTTCGCAGTCCCTATACGGCGATCAGCTTTCGCCGAACCATGGCCATGGTCGACCGTCTCGGTGTGCGGCTGAGCCTGCGCCCGGTCATGCCGATGATGATGCGCGGGGTGCCAGCGCCCGCAGCCAAAGGCATGTACATTCTTGCCGACACTGCCAGAGAAGCGGCGTTCTACGGCGATCGTTTCGGGCACATGGTTGATCCGTTCGGTGAACCGGTACGCACCGCGTTCAGCCTGTTCCCCTGGGCCTTGGAACAAGGCAAGGGCAGAGAGTACCTCCAGTCTTACCTGGACGCGGCATTTGCCGATGGAATCGACATCACTTCGCAGCGTGGTCTTGCAAAGGTGGTCGAGCGGGCGGGCTTGAGCTTTGCGCAGGCGAGTTCACACCTGAACAACCCGACCTGGGAGGCAGTTCTGGAAAGTAACGTACAGGACATGCTGACCGCCGGACTTTGGGGGGTACCGAGCTTCCGCGTGAGCGGTGGCGGCAGGCCGCCTTTTAGTTGCTGGGGCCAGGATCGGCTGTGGCGGGTCGAAACTGAAATTATCCGCAGAGCGCGCGCTTGATAGCACGTGAGCGCGCTGTATAGCGCATGCTGAATAAGGAAACCGCGAATGACAGACCTTGATCCACGAGGTGCCGGTATGGCGCCGGACCGACTGGCCAGAATCAGTGATCATCTGATGGAGCGCTACATCAAGCCGGGCAAGATCGCCGGTGCATTACCGATGGTATTTCGCAAAGGCAAGCTCGCCTACTGCGAAGCGCTTGGCAGCATGGATCTCGAGCGCGGCAAGCCCATGCGCGATGACACCATCTTCCGGATTTACTCGATGACTAAGCCCATCACCAGCGTCGCCATCATGATGCTCTATGAGCGCGGCCACTTTCAGCTGAGTGATCCGGTGTGGCGCTTTATTCCCGAATGGCGGGATCTGCAGGTTTACCAGGCGGGTGTGGCGCCCAACTTCATGTCTCAGGCGCCGCTTCGGGCCATGACCATACGCGATCTGCTCACCCACATGTCAGGGCTCACCTATGGCTTTATGAACCGCACCAACGTCGATCATGCCTACCGGCGTCTCGGCGTGAGCGGTGCAGCACCTGGTGAACGGGCCGACAACGCCGCTGAAAATCTGGAAGAGATGGTCGAGCGGCTTTCACGCATACCGCTTGAGTTTTCACCTGGGACGCGCTGGAACTATTCGGTCTCGACAGACATCCTCGGTTACCTGGTAGAAGTGATCTCGGGTCAGCGGTTCGACGCGTTTTTAAAACAGCACATCTTTGATCCACTGGGCATGACCGACACCGGGTTCGTGGTTGCGCCGCGCGACGTGCCGCGCTTTGCCGCCAACTACCAGCGAAGTAAAGACAAAAGTCTGATGTGCATAGATGATCCGGAAGACAGCATCTACATCCGACCGCGATCCATGCTATCGGGCGGCGGCGGGTTAGCCAGTACAGCCGGAGACTATCTGAAGTTCACACGCATGCTGCTCAACGGTGGCGAACTGGCCGGCGCGCGGATCCTCGGGCGCAAGACCATCGAGATGATGACCTGCAATTTCCTCCCGGATAACGAAGACCTGACCCGCTGGGCACTGGGCACGTTTTCAGAAACGGCCAACGAGGGCTATGGTTTTGGTCTGGGGTTTTCGATCAATCTCGGAACCGCACGAACATGTACGATCGGCTCCGCAGGGGAATACGCCTGGGGCGGTGCCGCCAGCACGATATTCTGGGTCGATCCGGCAGAAGA
>JAQBYL010000213.1 GCA_027622495.1 Pseudomonadota bacterium | reverse complement strand
TTCGCTCACAATCCGCTCAGATCTGTGATAGATCCACTACACAAGTGACGTCCCAGTTTGGCCGGTTACTTTGTAGTGACGGTGTATCAGGACGGCCAGGAACGCTTCAGTAAGGCCTATGGTTCGAGCAAGTCTGACCGTGAATTGATGACATTGAACACCAGCGTCCGCTGGTGGTCCGTCACGAAACTGGTGACCGCGGCGGCAGCGCTTAAGCTGATCGATCAGGGGCAGCTTTCGCTCGATGAGCCGGTGAGCAAATTTCTGCCATTTCTTGATCTTACCAACCAAGCTGGCGAACCCCGGTCGATTACGATCCTGCAACTTCTGAACCACAGCGCCGGTGTGCAGAACAACATGCCCGAGGGCATGAGTCAGTTGCGTTTTCCAGATCAAGCGCCGGTGGATCAGGTCGCTCATGCCGAAGCCCTCATGACAAGCCGCCAAACGCTCAGGTTCGAACCGGGCAGTAAAGCTGAGTACAGTAATACTGCCTATATTCTGCTGGGTGCAGTCGTTCAGAATGTCAGCGGTATGCTTTTTGAGGACTTCGTCCGGGCAAACATCCTTAAGCCGCTTATGATGAATGAGACTGACTTTGTATTTCCGGACGGAGTGCCCTACGCAGATGGGACCCATCCGGTACTGCACTTCACGTCTCCATTGCTTGCGCTTACAGACATTGACGCGGGTGCTGTTGTAAAAAAACTGGATGATGGTCTGATCTGGTTCAAGGAGTTTTACCTGGTCTACACCGGGTCCACCAGCCTCAACGGATCAGTGTGTGATCTGGCAAGATTCAATCAGATGATTCTGAATGCAGGAGAACTCGATGGTGTTCGTATTCTGAGCAAGCCAGCCGTCGACATGTTCCTGCGTGCGCACTTTGTTCGTCTGGACGGCGCACCGCCCTGGACCATGCAGGGCATTGGCTGGCGCCGACCGCCAGTTGATCCGCAGGCCCCGCGGAACCGTCTCGTGCACAGTGGTGGTGGACCGGGATTTTCCGTTCAGAATGTGATTTACCCCGATGAAAACCTGAGCTTTGCGTTTGTTGCCAATGGAACCGATCTGCCGCGCGATGCAATCAGTGACATGCTGGCAGCCATTGACTGGCGCCTGCCTGATGCTGCGGCGACCATGGGATGTGGTCGCCTTTGATCATGCCGACAACCGTCATGTTTAAACTCGCGATCAGATTGTGTTGCGTCTCCCTGTTGGCATTTTCAAGCGTTGCGCTTGCCGAATGGTTTGAAACCAGCGAAGCGATCATGGGCACCAGTGTCCAGGCTGAGATCTGGCATACCGACGCGCTCCGGGCCGAAGCGCTGCTCGCGCAGGTGATGACGGTGATGTGGGGCGTCGATACCGCATTCAGTCCGTTCAAACCAGACAGTGAACTGTCTGTTCTCAATCGACGCGCCGGCGTGGGCTGGGTCGCTGTATCAGCCGAATTGCTCGATCTGCTGGCCAGGAGCCGGCAGATGTCGGAGATGGCCCACGGCGCCTTCGACATCACCTACGCCTCGGTTGGTCGCTATTACGACTACCGGGATGGGGTCAAGCCCAGCGATGAAAAAATCAGGAGCGCGCTCGAAGCCATAAACTATCGTTATGTAGAACTGGACATGGCGGGTTCGCGGGGTCGCTTTCAGCACCCCGATGTCTACGTTGATCTGGGCGGCATAGCGAAAGGTTATGCGGTTGATGTTGCGATCGATCTGCTGAAGAAGGCGGGCGTCGACCAGGCCAGTGTATCGGCGGGAGGAGACAGTCGTATTCTTGGTGACAGGCGAGGCCAACCCTGGACAGTTGGGGTCAAACACCCACGCAAGCCGGATGCCATGGTGGCAATTCTGCCGCTTGAAGAAACTGCCGTTTCAACCTCTGGAGATTACGAAAGATTCTTTGAACGCGATGGGGTGCGCTATCACCACATCCTCGACCCCACCACAGGGGACTCCGCCCGACGAAGCATGAGCGTGACCATCCTTGGTCCGCAAGCCACCTTCACTGATGCGTTGTCCACCAGCGTGTTTGTTCTTGGGCCGGAAAAAGGTCTTGAGCTTGTCAATCAGCTGCCGGGCATCGACGCGATCATCATCGATGAAGACGGCAACATGCGCTTCAGTGAAGACCTGCAGGAACTTGCCACACCCTGATCTTCGCCCCGCCTGCGCATATGGGTTCTCATCTTTCGTCCAAAGGCTTGCCTGCTTCAACCGATTTGTGACCGGCACCTCTGTCTGCAGTCTGCGGCTCCCTTACCTTAGGCCCTGTCGCACGTCGTGAGGCGTTGTGGTTGGGATGGACTGCAGTGGAGCTTGTGGAACCGCTGTTGGCGTTGTCAGGGTCGAGGCTGTCAGGTTGTCTGCTGCTTCGTGTGGTCCTTGTGCGATGGTCGACGTTCACCCCAGAGAGGCTGGCCAGGGATTGCTGATCTCTTGTGAGGTCCGGATGGACTCGGATCTTATGAAATCGAGGGAACTCGAGAAGGTGGCTGCCGGTTGTACGAAAAATTGCGTATGTGAATGGCCCGACACGGATGGCGGAAGGAAAGATTTCCGGACGTTCACATGTAGTAGCGAATAGGTTTTTCGACGGCAACCCACTTTTGTTAGTGCAAAAGAACCACTAGGGAGATCAAGCATGTTGATGCTGCAGGAAAAGTCCATTGGCCTTCAGGCGAAACCCGCCGTGGTCTGGCTTTTTCTCAAAAGTCTGCTTGCGCTGGTAATGATATTCGTTGCGTGGCCTGCGGGTGCAGTTGATCTTCAACAAGACGCACCCGATTTCACTTTGAAACGCCTTGATGGCGAAAACCTGCGGCTCGATGAAATGAAGGGCCAGGTGGTTCTGATCAATTTCTGGGCCAGCTGGTGCGGACCATGCCGGCAGGAGATGCCGATTCTGGACCGCCTGCATGAGCGCTACAAGGATGCCGGTTTTGCAGTGCTCGGGGTCAATGTCGAAGGTGAAACAGGCCCCGCACAAGACATCGTCGATAAAACCAAAGTTACGTTTCCTGTCTTGATCGACACAGATCAGAACGTTAGTGAGCGCTACGATCTGCAGGCTATGCCCAGCACCGTGGTGGTCGATCGCGATGGTGTAGTCAGATATATACATCGCGGCTACAAGCCCGGCGATGAAGCCAAGTACATCGATGTAGTTAAACAGCTCATACGCGAGTAGGCGCGTAGAGCAAAGGATGGAGACTATGCTAAGGATTGCTGCTGTCAGCTTGTTGTTTGTAGTGCTGCTTGGCGGGTCGCCGCTTGGGTCGGCTGAGCCTGAGAATCAGCCGATCAGCAGCGATCTTGAAGATCTTAAAAAGGCAATGATCGATCTGAAACGCGATCTCGTCATTCTGGAAGAAGACCTGCTTTACCCGGCTTCTTCTCAGCTTGCGGTTTTTCTGTCGATGGATGTCGGTGAGTTTTTTGAACTCGATGCGGTCACGCTCAAACTGAACGGCAAGGAGGTGGCTCACCACCTGTATACGGATCGTCAGGTTGATGCGCTGTTTCGCGGCGGGGTTCAGAAGCTGTATCTCGGCAACGTCAAACAGGGAACCAATCGCCTGACCGCTTTCTTTACCGGGATCGGTCCGGGTGGTCGTGACTACAAACGCGCGGCGACTGTTGAGTTCGTCAAATCGTTTGAACCCACCTATGTGGAACTGTCTATCGCCGATTCCACGGCCAAGTTACAGCCCGAGTTCCATGCGTCCGTCAGCGACTGACCAGCCACGCTTATGAAGTCTTTTCTATGCGAACTGATCTTGAGTTGCGCGGTCCTCAGCGGTGCCGGTAAACCGATTGATGAGCTGACTTACGGCACTATCCTGTTCGCCTATTTTCAGGATGACTTTGAACAGGCTCTGCTCGATACCGCGGTTGCGCAGGGGCAGGAACGACGTGGGGAAGATACCCTTCGGTTTGATCTGGCCCGCGGCAGCTTCGCATTCCACGAGCGTATGTTTGCCACCGCGCAGGAGATCTTTGCGTCCATCCCGCCTGAAGAGCTCACAGATACAGATCAGATGCGTCTCGCGTTTCACCTGGCGCGGGAATATCACCGGCGCGGTGACTGGTCGCAAATGGAAACGCAACTTGCTTCAATCGAGCTCGGGTCAAACTGGCGCGGTAAGTACCGGCATCATCCGGAAGTGGAGTTCATGCGTCTCGAAGGACAGATCGCAACCGGTCGCCTCAATGATGCTCGATCGACCTTTGAGCTCGTGGACGAAGACCATCCTTTGAGCGCCTATGCGGCCTTCAATCTGGGGGTGGCATTAAGAGCGGCAGACGATCGATCAGCAGCATTGCAGACATTTGCCCGTCGGGCCGAGCGCATACCGCGCGATCGTGAAAGCTTTGATCTTATTCAACGCGCCAAACTTGCCATGGCGATCCTCGCGCGCGAACTGGATCAGCCTGCGGATGCACAGACGCTTCTGCGTCAACTGCCGGGGCAGGGGCGCTATCAGAATGTGGCGCTGGCCTCCTACGGTGATGTTGCCATGGACCGGGGTAATCATGAGCTTGCGGCCCGCATCTGGCTGACCATCAAGAAAGACCCTTCATGGACCGGTGCAACATCGGCCGCGCGCCTGAAGTTCCCCTTGAGTCTTGAACATCTGGATTCTCCTGGTGCAGCTCTGGATTCCTATCGGGAAGCCGAAGAGGGCTTTGAACAACGTCTTGCTTACGTTCGTGACATGTCAACCAACGTTCGGGATCCGGCCTGGTTGCGCGCAACCCTCACGGTTTTTTCGTTACCCGAAAGAAACCCAGAAGATATGGATGAGCTGATGAGTGTCTGGCGGCTCAAGCTCGGCCACACCGACTGGCTTGAGTGGCTTGCCACCGAACCGGTTCACGAAGTCCTCACACAGTGGCGCGAACTTGAAGATCAGCGGATCTGGCTGGATCAACTGCCGGAGCGGGTGGCCATTCTCGAAGAAGTTTCAAACGAACTTGCGGCGCGACGCGAGCGAGTGTCTTCAGTTCTCGCAGACCAGGCGCTGTTGGATCGGCAGGTAGATCTTCAGGCAGGTATTGAACGCAGTGCTGCGCGCATTGCGGCGATCAATGAAAGCTCGCCGACTTCATCGACTGCGTGGATGGGCATGCTCGCTGATGAAGATCAGCGCGTTCTCTTAGATGAGCTTGATGGCATGCAGGACCTGATCGAGCTCGGGATGGATCCCACCGACCAGGCCGCCTATCTTGGGCGTGTGGCCCGTCTGCGTGGTCTGGTCTTCTGGGAGATCACCGATCAGAAAGCCAGGCGCATGCGAGAGCTCGCAAAAGACCTGAAACAGAGCACTGATCTCGCCGCTGAGAATGCGGTTTCCATTGATCGTCTGACCGCCGCGTACGGCGAATTCAGCGCAGGGGTACAGACCGACCTGTACAGTTTTGTGGATCGCGCTGATGCGATCACAGTGCAGATTGCGCAGGCCCAGGCAGTGCGCGAAGAACGTCTGGCCGTTGAGCTCAAACGCGGTATGGACCGCGAAGTTCAACAGCTTGAAAAATTTCTGCTGGCAACGCGGATTGCCATCGCCCGGGCGAGCGATCATCTGGCCATGGAAGGTGCGCCGTGATATCGCGCTTGATTTTGTTGGTGATCTGCCTGCTGCTCGCCGCTGGCTGCAGCTGGTTTTCTGATGAGGATGTACGCCGCTATCAACGACAGAAACCTCTGGCAAAAGTCATCGATGAGCTGCCTGATCTGCGTTTGCCGGTGTCAGATGAGCGCAAACCCACGCGTGAAGAAGTCGTGCGTGCCTATGAAAGAGTTTATGGCCAGATCATCGATCGGATCGAAAATCAGGCGGTCGGCAAGCGTCTGGCTGATCTGGAAATGTTTGCGGCCGAAGAAAAAGACGCAGCTGGATCAGGCGAGCCCTACGATCAGGCGCTTGCCATGTACCAGCAGCTTGTACGGGACCCGGAGCATGTCGGGCAGGCAAAAATTCTGTACCAGATTGCGCGCGTCTATGACCTGAAAGGTGACACCCCCACCGCACGCAGTTACCTCGATCAGCTGATCGAGCGCTTTCCCGACAGTGAGTACGAAAGCGAAGCCCGCTTCCGGCGCGCAGAGATGGCCTTCAGCGCGGAAGACTATCGATCTGCACGGGACGACTATGAGGCCGTCGTTGACAAAGGACCCGACACACAGTTCTGGATGAATGCGCACTACATGATGGGTTGGGCGCAGTTCAAGCTTGGCGAGCTGGAAGGGGGTCTGTCCAACTTCTTCACAGTGGTCGATGTATTGCTGGAAAAAGGAGCGCAGCCGCTGACGACCACCGAGACCGAGTTGTTGAACGACAGTTTCCGGGTGACCACACTTGCGCTTGCGTACCTGGATGGACCGGCAACACTTGCCGGTGAGATGCGCTCACTTGAACACCCGCACTGGCAGTACCTGGCCTACGAAAAACTAGCGCAGGACTATCTCGACAAAGAACGCTATCTGGACAACGTAACCACCTGGCAGATGTTCATTGACGAAAACCCGCTAGATGCACGTGCACCGGATGCGCACATCGGCATGATCAAGACGTTGATTGACGCTGATTTTCCGAGTCAGGTGCAACCGAAGAAAGAAGCTTTTATACGCGGCTATGGCATTCGAAGTGAGTTCTGGCAGGTGCATGACGCTGACTCGCGTGCCCACTATGTAGACACACTGAAAACCTATCTTCAGGAAACGGCGACCCTCAATCATGCGCTGGCACAGGCAATCGTGGTGGTTGACGAAAGTGATGCACGCATCAAGGCGTTCCTGGATTCGGCGGCCTGGTACAGCGAGCTGATCGAAACATTCCCGGCCGATCCGCAGGTGCCTGATCATGTGTTTCTTCTCGGCGAAGCCTATACCGAGGCGTTCGATGATGAACAGGCGATACTTGCCTATCGACGCCTGGTTAGAGAGTTTCCAGGCCACACCAATGCTGACGAAGCGGGTTATGCAATGGTCCTTGGTTTTACCCGGTTGCTCGACAGTCGTCCGGACGACATGATCCTGTTC
>JAQBYL010000212.1 GCA_027622495.1 Pseudomonadota bacterium | reverse complement strand
ACTGCACAGAAACTCGCGCACAGAAGAACGCAGCACGGCACGGCCGTCGGCGGTTCGTGAATAGGGCGTTTCGCCTGCCCCTTTGAGCTGCAGCATCTGTGTTCCACCGACACTCGCCACTTCACCGAGATTGATCGCCCGACCGTCGCCAAGCTGACCGGCCCAGTTGCCGAACTGATGGCCGCCATAGCAGGTTGCATGTGGATCCATACCAGCCAGCAGCTGATTGCCGGTAAAGGTGTTGACGAAATCAGCACTCCGGCAGGCCTGCTCGTCGAGACCCACCGCCTCGGCCACTTCTTTCGCATACGCCACGAGCTCAGGCGCAGAAACCGGGGTGGGGCGAACCCGCGAATAACAGGCGCGACTGATCTGCCGGCGACCCGGACCTTCAACGGGATCTGCAGGCAGCCCGCGGGTGGACGCGTTGTCGAACTTCAATAGGTGTTCCATGTCACGATTAAACACCTCACAACGCACAAGATCGAGTCGATGCTTTGCTCGTCTAACGCGGGCTGCCTATCATACGGGCACGCAAAGGGAGAATTCAGGTGGCAGAGCAATTCGATCGGCTGGGTGAGACCCACATCAGTTTTATCAAGCAACAGAAAATGTTCTTTGTCGGCAGCGCTTCACGCGACGGTCGGGTAAACGTCTCACCCAAAGGCCACGATTGCCTGAAAATCCTCTCACCGGCGCAGCTTGTCTGGCTGAACCTCACAGGCAGCGGCAACGAAACCGCCGCCCATCTGCTCGATCAAAACCGCATGACACTCATGTGGTGTGCCTTCGAAGGCCCACCCCAGATCCTGCGGATCTACGGTAGCGCCCGCACCATTCACCCCCGCGATCAGGAGTGGTCTGATCTCGCTCAGCTGATTGCGCCACCACTGGGCGCTCGCCAGTATTACGTGGTGGATATCGATCTGGTCCAGACTTCATGCGGATATGCGGTGCCCTTATATGAATATCAGGAAGACCGGCAAGCTCTGACCCGCTGGAATGAAAAGAAGGGATCTCAGGGTATTGAGGAATACTGGCAGGATCGCAATACGCTAAGCCTCGATGGCGCACCCACGCGGATTCTTGAGTAGCGAACGCTCATGCAGTTCAGTGGTAGTCCAGGTCTGATTCTACCCGGCGGTGGTGCCAGAGCCGCCTATCAGGTAGGTGTCCTGAAGGCCATTGCAGCGGTGCTGGATGAGGATCGACTGCCTTTTACCGCCATCTCAGGTATTTCCGCCGGTGCCATCAACGCAATCGCCGTGGCGCAGAACGCCGCCAGTTTCGGTGATGCTGTCGAACAACTGGAAGCGCTATGGGGCAACCTGAAACCGGAAAAGGTCTTTCTGGTGGACTACGGGGTATTCCAGGGTCTGATCTCGCGCAAGAACGGATCAGCATCGTCGCTTCTGGACAACACACCTCTGCGAAGCCTTATCGATAGTCACATCAACCCTGCGGGTCTCGAGCAGAGTATCCGGTCCGGTCTGATCAAAGGTCTGGCCATCTCCGCGTCTAACTACTCAACCGGTGAGGCCACCACCTTTCTACAGGCCGATTCCGACTCTACAACATGGCACCACGATCGCCGCGATGGTGTTCTGGCCACCCTCTCCACATCGCATGTGATGGCGTCATCGGCCCTGCCGATGCTGTTCCCTGCTGAAGAGATCGATGGCCAGTACTACGTGGATGGTTCATTGCGGATGACGGCACCGTTGAGCCCGGCAATTAACCTGGGCGCCGATCGAATCCTGGTGATCGGCGTTCGCAACGAAACTCCATCCGACCCTGCAGACGCGCTGCATCCTCCGTCAATGGGTGAGATCGGCGGCTACACCCTCGAGTCGATGTTCTCCGAGAACCTCAACACCGACCTCGAACGCATGCAGCAACTCAACCATATGCTCAATCTGATTCCACGCTGGCGACGTCGACGTTCTGGCCGCCGCCAGATCGACGTCATGGTGATCCGGCCATCCGAAGATCTGCGCGTGATCGCCGCACGCTTTTCCCTTGCCCTGCCCCGCGGCCTGCGACTGCTGCTTCGCACGGTGGGTGGATGGGGCCACGAATGGCGTCTGCCCAGCTACCTGCTGTTCGATGGCGGTTTTACCCGCGCGCTGATGGATCTGGGTTATCGCGACGGTCTCAAGCAGCGACCCGCACTGGAGAAGTTTTTTTCCTGACGTAATAAAAAAGGGGCGTTACGGCAATGATCACATGGAAACAGTTCGCGGCATCAGCACCCAAACTTGCCCAAACCGGCCTGAAACATCTTTACCATCCCGAACAGGGTGAGGTCGGGCTGCTGGCTACCGTAAATGCAGAGGGTTTACCCAGTATTGCACCGGTGTGCCCCATCTTCGCCGATGATGGCGTGTATCTGCTTGTTGCGGCAGCCAGTCCCAAACGGCGTCATTTAGATCAACATGGGGCTTACGCGCTGCACGCGCAGGTCGGTGCCCCGCCACCCGGACCGGCAGACCTTCCGCAGCGACGGGCACTAACCTCTCTCACATCAAGCTTACATGTTGAAATATTTGCCTCATTGAAAGATTCATCAGATCAGGCAAACTTGTGATCAACTTCACATTTCAACTCTACACACGACTTGTTTACCGGGGGGTAGAACATGAAGAGAATGACTTTAGTGCTGGCTGCCGCGATGTCGCTTACATGCGCGGGTACAGCCCTTGCTGACGATATCGTTAGCTGGGTCGACGCCAAAGGCCGAGTGCACTTCACCAGTGCGCACCTGGCACCGGCAGAATCCCGCGATCAGTTTGTTGAGGTTGAGCACACCAATTCCATGGACGTCCCCGGGCAGATCGCGCCAAACACTTCTACCGACCGCCCAAGTGTGGCCAAAATGTACCTGCCTGAGCGCCAACTGAAGCCGCGCCTGACTGGTTATTCGCGTCGGGCTCGCCACAGCTGGTAACTGTTTTGCATGGTTACTTCCGCGACAAACGGAAGTTCAGAAGCACAATCAGAACGGCGAGGACCGTACCCAGCGCACGTAAAGCTGGGTCGTCATAAACAAGAAGGGCGGCTGCCGAAACACTCAGCAGCCGCAGCCACGTTGACGCGGTCACGAACAGATAGCCTTCGAGAGCAACCGCAATCATCACGATCAGCGCGAAGGTTACCCCACCAGCGAGAAGAACCTCTGACCACTGCGTGTCAGCTACCAGAAGCAGCGGGCTATAGACCATCATCAGCGGGATCACAAAAAAACCGTTCGAGAACCTGAACGATCGCATAGCCGCCGACATGGGTTTTGCTCCGGCAATACCGGCAGCGGCAAACGCAGCCAGCGCGATGGGCGGCGTGATGTTGGAGGTCTGCGAGAGCCAGAAGATCACCATGTGCGCAACAATCAGCGTAATACCCATTTCCTGTAACGCAGGACCTGCCATTACAGCCAGAACGATATAAGCGGCCGTGGCCGGAAGACCCATCCCTAAAACCAGGGCCGCCAGGGCAACCAGGCCAAGAGCTAACCAGAGCCGCTCACCCGCCAGATCAACCACCGACTCGGTGAACTGCAACCCGATGCCCGTCTGGCCGATCACCCCGACAACCACACCGGCAACCGCACAGGCAGCTGATATAGGAACCGCCATCAACGCACCGTCTTTGAGCGCAGTGGCCAGCACCCTGAACCCGATCCGCGTATGGGTGCGCAACATGGCTGCCACAACAACTGCAAGACACCCGGCACTGCCAACCAGAACCGGCGAGTAGTTAGTGATAAGCAGAGCAGTTATCAATGCAATCGGCAGCAGAAAGTGAGCGCCCTCAATCAGCACACCCAGTACAGCAGGGGTTGAAGGAGAGGCCGCAATACCATGTTTGCAGGCGAGGACATGAACGTAGAGCATGACCGATGTGAAGTAGAGCAAAGCCGGGACCAGAGACATCCACACAATGTCTGCGTACGCAGTGCCGGTAAAGTCCGCCATCACAAACGCACCAGCGCCCATGATTGGTGGCATGATCTGCCCGCCGGTCGATGCGGATGCTTCAATCCCTGCTGCTTCGTCTGCGCTGTAGCCTAAATCCTTCATCATCGGAATGGTGATCGACCCGGTGGTCACCGTGTTGGCAATCGCTGAACCGGAGATCGATCCCATGGCGGCCGATGCGAGCACACTGGCTTTGGCTGGTCCGCCGCGATAGCGCCCGGCAGCGGCAAACGCAAGGTCAATCAATACCTGACCGGCACCGGTTGCCTTCAGTAACGCGCCGAACAACACAAACATGAAGACGGCGCCTCCCGCGATACCGATGGGTGTGCCGTACAGACCAGACCCGGTGAAGACCTGAAAGCGTACAATTCGCTCGATGGAAAAACCGCGGTTCGCCAGCACATCGGGCAGCAGATAGCCGTAGGCAGAATAGGCAATGAACACACACCCGATAACCAGCATGGTCAGACCCACCGTCCGGCGCGCAACTTCCAGCGTGAGGAGCAGGATGGCAACACCGGCGATCAGGTCGGGGGTGGCAAGGCCATGCAGCAGGTGATCGATAGACTGGTAGTCAAAGGCAACGATGCGATAGCTCGCCCACACTGCCAGCAGCGCGGCAAGCCAATCCAACAGGCGTACAAAGGGGGCCTTGCCCAACGGATAAGCAATGAACCCCAGGGCAAGGATCCAACCGAGATGAACCGGCCGGAAATAGGTAGCCGGCTGCAATCCCAGAATAGCCTCAAACGGCATCCAGGCTGCAGGAACAAAACCGGCAACCGGCTGCCACAACTGATAGAGCGACAGAGCAACCGCTGCAACTACCAGAACCTGCTGCGGCTTCATCTCAATCTGCAGCCTTTTGCGCAGCGGCGCGATCGCAGACCGGCAGTGGTTCCCCTGCCTGTCTCGCCACTTCCGCCTCTTTCAGGTACCGCGCCGTGCCAGCATGAAGTGGGACTGCGTTGAGTTCATAAACATTGGCGGGTGTGGTGTAGCGGGCAACCTGGGCGACCTTCATCAGCGCATCGAGACTCTGAAATGTCGTGCAGCTCAAACCGTAGGCAAGGTCCTCAGGCATGTCAGCACCGACAATCACAACACTCCAGATGCCGAGCCCGGCTACAGGCTTGTCAATCCCCCGATAGAGACCGGCGGGGATTTCGATGGGCGCATACACAGGTACCGCTGCTGTGACCTTTTCAAGTTCACCGGGGGTCAGATCAATGAGCTTCATCGCTCGCGTTACCGAGAGTTCCATGACCGCCGAGATACCCAGGCCACCGACAATGAAACCGGCATCTATGGTGCCATCCTTCAATGCACTTACGGTGTCGTTGAAATCAAGGTACTGATCCTGGAACGAGTCGAGCGGCACACTCAGGGCAGCAAATATGTTTTCAGCGGCGATCGCGGTGCCAGAACCTGCAGCCCCCAAAGACACCCGCTTGCCCGCGAGATCGGCAACGCTCGTGATATCCGAACCTTCAAGCGTCATGATGTGCACGATGTTCGGGTAGGCAGCAAACAGCACCCGCAAATCCAGTGGCGCGGGAAAGCGGCCTCGTCCGAGATAGCCGTCGGTGACCACATCGGCCATCGCAATCCCCAGGTCGCTTTCGTTACGGGCGACCTGAATGACATTGATCAGCGACCCACCGGTTACCTCGGCTTTGACGTTTACACCGGCAAGAGATTTCGACCAGATGGAGGCCAGGCCGCCGCCAAATGGATAGTACATTCCGCCGGTGCCACCTGTGGCAATAGCAAGCGTGCGACTCTCTTGCGCTTCAACAGGAATCCAGACACAAACACCCAGAACTAACCAGCCAATCCATCGCCTGCGGCTCACCTTCGCTGCGATCCGTACAGGCAGCTAAGCTAGGGTTCAGCCTGGTCCTGCTCCCAGTAAGGCGGATTGTTTAACGGTCCCGGTGTTTGACCTAATTGAAACAGCACACCGTGTGCGCTCTTGGGTGAGATGAACGCGTCAAGGAAGGCCGGGTTGTCGAGGTGCTTGTCAACGATTCTGACCCCATCGCGCTCCATTGCGACGACCTTTTCTTTCAGGTCTGGTGTCTGCAGTGTGATGTGATGAACACCTTCGCCATACTTCTCGAGGTAGCGCGCAAGGAAACCATCCTTGTTCAGTGGCTCCAGCAGTTCGAAACAGAAATTGTGCAGATCAAACAGACCAACACGGAAGTCACCGGATGGGTTGTCGCTGATCAGTCGGAATTTCGCCCCCAGCACACCCTCATAAAACTTCCGCGCCTGCTCGATGCTGTGCACGGCGATACCAATGTGATCAAAACGCCCGATAGGCTCGGTCATGTTTTACTCTCCTTTCGGGTTACGCGACCGCGCCGGTTTTGCGAAGGGCGGCAATTTCACCGTCAGCAAAACCGGCAGCTTTCAATATCTGATCGGTCTGTGCACCGGGCGCGGCGGCGGTTGCTGGTACGCGTGGTGGTGTGCGATCAAAACGCGGCGCCGGTGCTGCCTGTTTGACCCCATCCACATCGACAAACGTCTGTCTTGCCGCGTTGTGCTCGTTGGCCTGCGCCTCAGCAAAATCCAGAACCGGTGCATAACAGATGTCGGTACCCAGCATGATCTGATCCCATTCATCGCGGGTTTTCTGTTTGAAGATCTGTGTGAGTTGGGTGATCAACTGCGGCCATTCCGCGCGAGCCATCTGCTTTGGCAGGTCGGGTTTCGCGCCGAGGCCGGATTTTTCCAGCAGCAGGGCGTAAAACTGCGGTTCGATGGAGCCAATAGAGATGTATTTGCCATCGGCTGTTTCATAGGTGTTGTAGAAGTGCGAACCGGTATCCAACAGGTTAGTCCCGCGCTCGCGCCACTGCCCGGTCTGCATGATGCCGAACACCGCGTTCATCAGAAGCGCAGACCCGTCGGTCATGGCAGCATCGACCACCTGCCCCTTCCCGGATCCATTCCGCTCATACAGCGCAGCGACAATACCGAAGGCAAGCAACATGCCTCCGCCGCCGAAATCACCCACCAGATTCAAAGGCGGCACTGGCTTGCCGCCCGCCTCACCGATCGCGTGCA
>JAQBYL010000211.1 GCA_027622495.1 Pseudomonadota bacterium | reverse complement strand
GGTAGTCGGCGAAAATATCCCAAAGGGAAGCTCGTTTTTTTGCGGTCACGCGGGGTTCCTCGCCCAGCCCGTGACGTTTTCAAAAACGCCTTTTAGTCAGTCAGCCCCTTAACCTGAACGGTCTCCGCCCTTTACCGTCGCTGGAAAGCCCCACAGTCTCGGCAGCAAGCGCATGGCGATCCGCGTCGCGGAGCTTGGGCGCGCTGGGCTGACCCCAGATTGGATGCCGGGAGCAGTACCGGGATATGTCCCAGTTGAGACGAGGCAAAACCAGCATGGCGAACGCGCTGCGACAATAGCCAGCAACATCAAACGTATCCGGTAATCTTCCCAATTTCAACGTGGTGCATCAGGGCTAAAAATGCTGGTTTAACCGGCAAAATCAGGCGATCTTGACTACAGACGGCAAGCCACTTGGGGAATGTCGGGTAAGCCCAGTTAATTTCTTAGTGGAAAAAACACTCATTGCGGATTGCTCCCACATTGACCAGGAAACGGGAGCGTCTCTGCTCGTTCCTACAAATCAGTGAGGGCATCGGCATAGGCCAGACGTGCCGCGCGTATGGCTCCAATAACACCTGCGCGGTTCCCAAGATGGCTGACACGGCAGTCTGGCACTGGCATACCATCTGGCATGATACGTTTGAGTTGTGCAACGATCTGCGCGAGCAGCATAGGCTGTGATCCAATGCCCCCGCCAAATACGAACATGGCAGGGTTAACGATAGCATCAATGGCGAGAACTGCGTGAGCCGTGCGCTGCGCTAGCTTCTCCATGACGATATCCAAAGCCGGGTCGTTACGAGCCCCCTTGCTGATCTGGCGCAAAGTCTGCGCTGTCTGACGTCCCCCGCTCGCCCGGTAATCCGCAACAAGTGCCACACCCGAGACGACGCTTTCTAGTGCGCCGCATGCATGGGTCTTATGATCGCTTGGATCAGCACCGATAGGCAAGGCAGCAATCTCGCCTGCAGCACCCTGCACTCCGCGTAAGATTCTATCTCCCCAAGCCAGCCCCATGCCGATGCCAGTGCCGAGCGCCACAAAAGCAAGACCACCCGTCAGGACACCAGCGGTTGCGCCATGTCCGAGCCAGGTTTCACCCAGGGCTGCAAGGTTCACATCGTTTTCGACCGCAACAGGAATGTTCAGACGGTCTGACAACACAGCCCGCATATCCTGACCGGCGAAGCCGCTGAGATTGGGCGCCCGTTCAAGTAGCCCCGTCACTGGATGGACCGCACCAGGCAGACCGAAACCAGCGGCACGAACAACGCCTGTTGTTCCGGTTGTCATTTGCGCCAAATGCAAGCCTACCAGATCCAATACTGCGTTACCGCCACCGGCGGGTGTTTCTGACCTGCGCTCAGCCAGCACGTCACCGTTCAAGTCAGTCAATAAAGACTGCACCTTGGTGCCACCTACATCTGAGCCAAACAGATATCCTGCTTCTTTAACGAAGCGCCCCGTCTGATCCAGCCAGCCAGCCGCTGCAAGGTCCACATCAGGCCGGGTGGCGGCGCTTCGCAACTGTGTCACCAACCCGTCCCTAAGCAGTTGGGCCGGCCGCACTAGCGGCAACTTCATTCGCGGTACACTCATGCGCGACCCAAGGCTTTTTCGGTGACCGCATCGAATAAGTGAACCTGACCACGCGGAGCCTTAGCGGTTACATTTGACCCGATCGTAACCCCGCCGTGCGGCGGAGCTGTAGCAATGATTGACTGGCCTGCGATTTCGAAATGCACAAGCGTCTCAGGACCAAGTGGCTCTACAGCGGTTACCGTTCCGGTCAGCGTTAACCCCGGCTGCGCGATTTCGCTTCCTACCAGCAGGTCGTGGGGGCGAACGCCGGCCAGCACGGACGGGTCGCCGTCGGCCAGTGTCACGACGCCGTTGGTCTGTTTTGCGGGTACAATATTCATTGAGGGTGTGCCAATAAAGCGGGCAGTGAAAACGTCAACTGGGTTATCATACACGTCCATTGGCGGTGCTGCCTGCAGGATATGTCCATCCTTCATCACAACAATCCGGTCTGCCATGGTCATAGCTTCCACCTGATCATGGGTGACATAGGCGATCGTTGTCCTAAGCCTGCGATGCAGGTCCTTAATCTCGATACGCATTTGCGCGCGCAGTTGTGCATCAAGATTTGACAAGGGCTCATCGAACAGGAAGCCTACCGGATCTCGCACCATAGCACGGCCGATTGCTACACGCTGCCGCTGCCCCCCGGAAAGAGCCGAAGGACGACGGTCAAGTAGCGGTGTCAGACCAAGAAGCGCACCCGCCGCCTCTACTTTTTCAAGCTTTTCTCTCTTTGACAACCTGGAAGTGTAAAGTCCAAAGGCAATGTTCTGGCGCACGGTCATGTGAGGGTAGATCGCATAGTTCTGGAACACCATCGCGAGGTTACGCTCCTTGGGATCAACCTCGTTGACGACGCGATCACCGATCCGAATCTCGCCACCCGTCACTTCCTCTAGCCCTGCAATCATGCGCAAGGTTGTCGATTTGCCACAGCCAGACGGGCCGACAAAGACCACAAACTCACCATCTGGAATAATCAAGTCGATCCCGTGAATGACCCGCGTTTTACCATAGGCCTTGACCAAGTCCCGAAGTTCAAAAGCAGCCATCAGTGGGTCTCCATTAAGGCGGTAAAGGCAGTATCTAATGCCCCCTGCGCAGCGGTTTCGTGCCGGGCACATGCCTGCGCGGTCGTTTCATATTGCGCCAAAGCGTCACGGTACACCGCTAACGCATCACGCATCGGGGCAGCAGCTGGTCCACCGAAACGGTCGCGCACCCTTACGAAATATTCGGCAGATACCGCCTCAGCAAACGCGTCGCACTGCATCGCGGTCTCCCGCCCCACGGTGCTACGGAAAGCCGTGCAAAATGGCCCGTACCCTCCAGAGGCGAGGCTTTCACCAGCACCGACCACCGCTTTGGCCGTTTCAGCCGCGATCTCGTGCGCTTGACGAAACGAAACGCCTTCTTTGCGAACCATGGTATCGGCAAGTTCGGTAATGGTGATACAGGCACGGTCGATCGTATCGGCAACACGGACGTCATTGATCCGCAAGGCAGGCACGAAGGCCGTCAACAAACGCACCATCCGGCTGCCTGTATCAAAGGCGCTATAACCTGCAGCCTGACTTTCGCCTTCGCTATCGTTCATATCGGTGAACGGCGTATTGTGTACGATGTCTTTCATCATCCGCGCGCGTCCCACAGTCTGCGATGCAAGATGGCGCATATGTTCTATCGGTACCGGATTACGTTTCTGCGGCATGATCGACGATATTTGCACAAAGGCATTGGGCACATAGATCTGCCCCACCTCAAAGCTTGACCAGACCTGAAAATCCTGTACCAAGCGGCCGAGATGTAGATACAACAGCTCCACCGCCGAATAAGGTGCCGTTATATAATCGACAGCAGCGATGCAGCTATAAGAATTGCGCTGGGGAGCCGCAAAACCTAGCAAATCGGCCATTAACTGACGGTCCACAGGAAAACCGGACGTTGTGATTGCAGCGGCCCCCATGGACGAAAGGTCCACAACGTTGCGCGCCTCTTCCAGCCGGGCAATGTCACGGATCAGCACCTCGATCACAGCCGAGAGGTAATGGCCAAAAGTTGTCGGTTGTGCAGGCTGTCCGTGCGTATAGGCCACAATCAAGGTTGTGCTTTCACGGTCAGCGGTATCGATCAGGGCTGCCAGCAATGCACGACATTCTGCCAGCAATCCATCCAGCCGGGATTTCAATGATATCTTGAAAAGCGTATGATCGATATCATTGCGTGATCTGGCCGTGTGCAGCCTTCCGCCTGTGTCGTTACCGACACGCGCTTTCAGCTCCGCTTCACGCAGGAAAAAGTAATCTTCCACCTCACCCGTATAGCTCAGCGTCGCAGGATCGATGTCACGGTCGATCTCTGACAAGGCACGCGCGATCCGTGCTGCCTCATCACGCGGCAGTATGCCGGTGCGCTCCAGCATCACAAGATGCGCGCGATCGATCCGGCGAAACCCCTCGGCATGGTCGTGGCAGGCATGGTCGAATAGCGGCCCAAGAACCGTGTCCTTGTAAACCGGGTCTGGAAAGGTGGTCGTGTCGGTCATGGTCATCCTCTCAGTCCCGCGAGCATGACGCCGCGGACGATGTAGCGTTGCAAAGCCAGAAACACGAGCAAGGTAGTGATTGTCGCAATGGCGGCCCCTGTCATGATCATCTCCCATTGGATCGCTTGTTCGACGGCGAAACTCGTAAGCCCGACCGGCAACGTATAAAGTTCTTTCGACGTGGTCGAAATCAACGGCCAGAAAAAGGCTGTCCAGTTGCCAAGAAAGGTAAAGATAGCCAACGCCGACAATGCTGGTGTCACCAGAGGCATGGCGATCTTCCACCAGATGGTAAACTCGTTCAGCCCGTCCATCCGAGCAGCTTCAATAAAGTCATCCGGCACAGTCTCGAAAAACTGCTTCATTAGAAAGGTGCCGAAGGCTGTCATCATCCCCGGGAACATGATGCCCCAATAGCTGTCAAGCCAGCCAAAGTTTGCCGACATCAGATACCACGGTATCACCAGCATTTCAGTCGGGATCATCAATGTCGACAGGATCGCAATAAAAACGAACATGCGCCCGCGAAATCGGAACTTGGCCAAAGTATACCCCACAAGGCTGTCGAAAAACACGTTTGACGCAGTGACGCAGATCGCTACGAAGGCAGAGTTCAAAAACCAGCGCAGAAACTGGCCTTCAGTCAGCACTTCGACATAATTGGCCAGTGTCGGATTCTGCGGGATCAGCCGCAGGTCATAAATCTGGCCTGCAGTCTTTAATGAGGTCGAGAACATGAACAAAATCGGGGTGATCATCAGCATACCGCCGATGAACAAAATAGTCCAAAGCACGATCCGCCCCGGTTTGATCCGCGCAAAAGGCAACGGAGTCGGTATCGCCGTGTCGGTAACAGCCATCAGCGTGTCCTCAGAATCCAGAGTTGCAGCAGCGAGATGATCAACAGGATCGTGAACAGCACCACGGTCTGTGCCGCCGCCGCCCCCATCTGGTAGGAATTGAATGCCGTCTGATAGATCATCAGCACCAGCGGCTTTGTCGATCCCAGCGGTCCACCCGGATCGTTGGTCGTCATGTTATAGACCTGATCGAATATCCGCAGAAATCCGATCGATGAAAAAACAACCAGAAAGATCGTGGTAGGTTTCAACAGCGGCAGGGTGATCTTGCGCAGGATCGCGAAATCGCCAACGCCGTCGATCTTGGCGGCCTCGTAATATGTTTGTGGAATGGACCGCAGTCCTGCCATGAAAATGATGATCTGAAATCCAAGACCGGCCCAAATCGCCGTCACCATGATGGATGGCAGCGCCCACGTGGTAGAGCGTAGAAAATCAAGCTGGCCCATACCCACCGCCCCCAGCACCGAATTGATCACCCCGGTCGGTGCAGGTTGATAGAACCAGCGCCAGACCCAGCCCATTGCTGATGCCGTAGTGATGAAAGGCAAAAAATAAAGGGCGCGTAAAAACGTATGCCCGAACCTGATACGGTCGAGGAAATAGGCGATAGTAAACGAAAGGAACAGACTAATGGGCGTGCCGATGATCAGATAGGCAAAGGTATTGCGGAATACCTTCCAGAACTCAGCCGACGCGAACATGTCGCGGTAGTTCTGCAAACCGATGTATTGGGGGGCGGACATCAGGTTCCAGTCCGTCAATGAAAGCCGGAAGGCATCAATTGTCGGATAAAACCTGATGACGCTGTAGAAGATGACAGGCAGGGCCAAAAAGGCCCAGACCCAGATTGCACGGCGCATACGCATCGACAGGCGCGGCGTAGATTGCGGTGATATTCGCGTCATCGCCATATCAGCGCTGCTCCTCTGTCTGCACGTTATCGCGCCCGGTCGATGATGGCCTGTTCAGCAGCTGCGGCTTCGGCAACTGTGTCCTCGACCGACTGACCTTGCAGAAAGACCCGGTTCGCCATGTCCATCGTGACCTGACGCTGGGCCTTCTCATCCACAAAAGTGGTGGTATGCGCGTATTCCAGCCCTTTCAGGAACGGAGCATAAATTGGATCAGCAAGGTTGGCTTCTGTCAGAGCGACTTCGGGGCGGGCGGGCAATTCGCCCACAACTTCCAGCCACAATTGCATCGCTTCGGGCGATGAAAGGTAATGCAGGAATTTGGCAGCAGCCTCCAGTTCTTCATCCTCGGCACCCGCACCGATGCCATTCGCAAAATACGACGCATAGTTTGAACGCAACCCGTCAGCATTGGCCGGCAATTCAGTGACACCCCATTCGAAACCTTCGATGTCGCGGAACGACCCCAAACGGAAAGTCCCATCAATAGTCATCGCGGCACGACCCGCGCGAAACGCAGCCTGACCTTCATCCATGAAACCAGTAAAGCCGACTTCATGCTTGGTTGTCAGATCAGTGTACCACTGCGTTGCGGCCAACCCTGCCTCACTGTCATAAGTGACGGTGGAATAATCCGCGCTATATGGCTCGCCGCCGAACTGCCGGACGAGCACTTCACGCCACCATTGATGGTCCTGACCACCCATCTCGACGGTGAGACCGACAGTGGTGTAATTACCACCACTATCCTTGACGGCCAGCTGCGACGCGTAGTCAACCAGCTCATCCAGTGTCTTAGGCGGGCTTTCAATCCCCGCTTCGGCAAACAGATTCTTGTTGTAAAATAAAGCAAGTGACCGCACCGCGGTCGGCAATCCGTAGTAATCGTCGCCACGCTTCATGGCGGTGACAATCGGGAAAAAGTCCGCCTCGATCTGTTCGGCAGGGAAAATATCGGATGGCAAAGGCTGCAAAACGCCCCCGTTCACAAAGGTATCAGTCCAGCCATAAAACATCTGAAGAACGTCAGGGCCGTTCCCAGCCATATTCGCCGCCACAACGCGCGTCTGGTAATCAGCGTAAGGGAAGGTGACGTGGTTTACAGTGATATCGGGATTCGCCTCTTCGAACTGTGCAATCAGCTGATCGACGGCCG
>JAQBYL010000210.1 GCA_027622495.1 Pseudomonadota bacterium | reverse complement strand
TGGCCGCAACTTCAACTGCAGGTGCGCGACGTAAGCGCTGAGTACGGAACCAGCGATTGGGCACTGGCAGCACTCGAATTGCATGTGGACACCCGTTCCGTGCTCACCCATCGACAGAATTTCAAATTGTGGCAGATCGACGCGGTAACGCTTTCCGACCTGCGGGTCGATGACGAATCCACCACCATGACCTTCAAAACCCTCGAACTGCGTGACTACTCCCTCGATGCTCCCGGACATTTGAGCGCCACCGTTCAATACCAGGCCGACGATGCAAACCCGATAGACATCGATCTGGACGCCACCATCCGCTACCACATGGATACCCAGGCGATTTCGCTGACCAACGTCAACGTCATCACCGATGATACCAGCGGTCTGTGCAACGCCGACATCGAACCGAATCTGAAGGCCGTGCAGCCCATCAGTGCAACCGATCAGGATCTGATCCCGATCGATGCCTGGCAGAGTTTCAACTGGGTTGGCACATGCGATCTCAGCCGGTTGGTTCTGAACCAGCAGGAATTCAATAACGTGGCGTTGAGCTTCAACAACGCCGCCGCAAAAGGCGATTTGCGCGGCGAGATTCCAGCCTTTCTGGGTGGCAGCGCAATCATCGACATCAACATCTCTGCCCGGCGCGGCGTGGTCGAATGGGAAATGCGCCCCAAGCTGACCGATGTGGATACACAAGCGCTCATGCGCTGGCTTGACCAGACCCTGGACTGGAAAGGCAGCGTGATGGTGAACGCAGTGTTCAACATGGTCGGCAACAGCGACGAGGCCCTGGCGCAGAGCCTGGTGGCGCACGTTGATTTCAACGGTGGTCGCGGCGAGATCAACGTGAGTGAAATCAGAAAGCAGATGCTCGCTCTGGCAACCTTGCTGAACCAGGCGGACCACATCGAAAAATGGCCCGAAGTGTGGCACTACCAGCGTTTTGTCGGCACCTGGAACATCAAGAACGAAGCTCACGAACTCAATTTCGATCTGGATGATCTGAATGCGAAAGGTTCAGGCACCTACCGTTACGGTACACAGGAACTGGATTTTCTGACTTACCTCAAGTTCCAGGAAGAGCCGGACTACTCGGCTTTCGACGTCAACCCGCTGCTCCAGGGCCTGCCAATCCCGATCCGTTGCACGGGCCCTATCGATACGCCGGCCTGCGGCATGAACCAGAAGGATGTTGAACGCCTTGTGGCCACCGCCCTCGGCAAACAAGGCTCGACCGAACTGCGCGACAAACTCGACGAGGTGATCGAAGAAAAGGTACCCGAGGAATACAAAAAGGCTGCAAAAGAACTGCTCGATATCCTGTCGGGCGACAAACGCTGAGCATGGACTGGTTCGCCGAACGGCTGCTCGACTGGCACGATGTTCACGGCCGCCACGACCTGCCCTGGCAGCAGAACAAATCACCGTACCGCGTGTGGATCAGCGAGATCATGCTGCAGCAGACCCAGGTCACCACGGTGATCCCCTACTTTCAAAAATTCATGGCGCGATTTCCGAATGTGAAAGCCCTGGCGAACGCCGATCTGGATGAGGTGCTGCATCACTGGACCGGGTTGGGCTATTACGCTCGTGCCCGCAATATGCACGCAGCCGCAAAGGAAGTTCAACAGACGGGCGCCTTCCCGGATAACGCATCCGACCTCGAGGCACTACCGGGGATCGGCCGCACAACGGCCGCGGCAATTCTGGCGATCGCGTTTGATCAGCCCACCGCTATTCTGGATGGCAACGTCAAACGGGTGCTGTGCCGGTTTCACGCAATTGAAGGTGATCCGACTAACAAGGAGGTAGAAGCGCAGTTGTGGAACCAGGCGAGCCTGCATATGCCCGACCAGCGCACTGGCACCTACACTCAGGCCATCATGGACCTGGGCGCAACACTGTGTAAGCGTCAGCCGGAGTGCATCAACTGCCCCCTGGTCGATCAGTGTTCTGCGTTTGCACAAGGACGGGTTGCAGATTTTCCAGCCAGAAAACTCAAGAAAACCAAACCGGTTCGCAGCGCCCGCCTGTTCGTCATCACCACCCCCGACGGCGCCTGCCTGCTGGAACAACGACCACCAAGCGGCATCTGGGGCAGCCTGTGGACCCCACCACAACGAACCACGTCTACCTCACCCGATGAGGTGTGCCTGGAGTTCGGCATTCACTTCGACGACGTGCACAGCAGTCACAGGGCACCCACATTCAGGCACACATTCACCCACTATCACCTGGATATCGAGCCCCTCTACCTGCATCTGACCCGCCACCCGCAGATGAGCGCAGACCATGATCGACTGGTCTGGTACCACAGAGGTCTCAATCAATCCCTTGGCCTGTCGGCCGTGGCGGTTAAACTGCTGGCAAGTGTAGATGAGCAGTTTGAACTCAAATGAGCAGAATGGTTTTTTGCAGAAAGTACCAGCAGAGCCTTGAAGGCCTCGACAAGCCACCCATGCCGGGTGCTAAAGGCCAGGTCATATTCGACAACGTGTCGAAGAAAGCCTGGCTTGAATGGCAGAACGTGCAAACCATGTTGATCAACGAAAAACACCTGAGGCTCATTGAGCCGGAGGCCCGCGCCTATCTGTCGATGCAGATGGAGCGGTTTCTGGAGAACGAAGAAGTTGATAAAGCGGACGGATACGTTGCGCCAGACCAATAACCCCGTCATCCGACCCCGTCTCGCTTGACGGGCTATAAGGGGGTCGGTTTAATACGCGGCTTCTCGCGACACGGCCAGGTAGCTCAGTCGGTAGAGCAGCGGACTGAAAATCCGCGTGTCGGCAGTTCGATTCTGCCCCTGGCCACCAACCAAATCAGTCACTTGCGGATTTCTCGCTTTCAGTCCGCCTCATATAGACGCCCCAATTGTCAACCTGAATACATCGTCTGATCCGGAGCGGGTTTTGATCATGGACTAACATCCTCATATTCGCGTACTTACTTAACGCACTAAGATCTGTCCGTTCAGGGTTACCACTACCTATCCACAGGGACTGCGTGCTGATATTCAGCCCGTTCCGCGAAGGGAGGATGCGTGGACTTCCCAATCTCCGTCTTACCCTCCTGATCATTCGACGCATTCAGATCAACAAAACTGCAGACATTCCAACCATCGTTACCTACGCCGCTGCCGCCTGGTTCAGTGACTCCCACACAAAACCAACCATCTCACGCGCACACGCGACTTTGACCTTGTTCGGGTGCTTACCCGCCAGCAGCAGGCGTCTGCTCCTGGGGAGCAGGAGACGGTTCCCCTTCTTGTTCAACCGCTGCAGACAACGATCCGCGATGGCCACGTAGGCCGATGAACTTTTTGCCCGCCTGGCTTTCACGTCCTTGCCGAGCACCGCACTGCGATAGCCACGCTGGTTCGCTTCAATCAAGGCCGTGCGCAGGTACCGGTTGCCCTGCCGGGTGATCCCCAGTCGGTTCGACTTGCCGCCGGAGGCGTACTCGCGAATATCCATTCCGGCCCACGACACCAGCCGGCGGGGATGGGCGAACCGTTTCACGTCACCAATCTCGGTGATTATCGTCAACGCGAACAGGTTCTTGATCCCTCCTTCCAAAAAAGAAACAGGTCAGTGCCTTCACCGGTTCCTCATATCTCGGCTCCACCGCAAGAGCTTCGACTTCCACACCATAGGCGACCAGGATCTCATCCAGGTTCTTCAGCTGCCGGAACAGCAGCGACAGATTCACCTTCAGGCTGCCCGTGCAAGCCGCTATCGTTCTGTCCAGCCAGCCCCAAATCGAGAAAAATAGTGATGCGTCCGCCAGTGCGTCTTGCTCGCGCACTCCGCCTTGTAGTGCAAACCGTTGCGACGCAGCAGCGACGCAATGTGCCGACGCAGATCCCCCTGCTGCTGAATCAGTCTCTGCCTGGAGCGCAACAGATCCCGATCCTGTTCAACCTCCGCATCCGGCGGTGCAACGACCGTCAATAGACCGTTCGCATAGAACTCTGCCAGCTCCGCCGCATCTATCCGATCCGTCTTCACGGACTTGCCCGCCCGCCGCGGAATGCTCGATGGCGATACCACTTCGCACAGATATCCACGTGACTGCAGATCGCGCTGCAGTGAGAAACCAACGTACGAAGCTTCGTAACAGACCTTCAGCGGAACACCACCAAAGTGCTTGCGAACCTTATCGAGTTGTCCGATCAGTCCTTTCAGGGTCGGGCGACACTGAAAGCTGAGTACCTCCCCCGTCTGTCGATCCAGTGCACAACCGTGGTACTGAACATCATCGACATCGATCCCAACATAAACTACTTTCCCGCTCATAGACGTCTCCTGATTGCATACGTGGCCTGTCAACCACTTGAGGTTTCCATCGATGATGGTAGCCCTCGAGTCAAGAAGGGGGCGTCTATATCTTCTATCCTCAACTGGACGCGCCTCGAGGTCGCCCAATTCTGCGCATCAGGCATCAGGACCGGCGAGCCCGTAATCATCGGCATTGACCATGCGTTCTCGTTTCCGACGAGCTACATGCAGCGCTACGGGATCGAATCCTGGGATCAGTTCCTCGACGACTTCATGCGCCACTGGCCGACCGCTGATCCTCACACCTACGTCGATTTCCTCCGTGACAACAATCCGCGCACAGGTGATTCGACTGAGCTGCGTCTCTGCGAGCAGTGGACCGCTGGACCAAAAAGCGTGTTTCACTTCGACGTGCAGGGGCAGGTTGCAACCTCGACCCACGCAGGCCTGCCTTGGTTGCTGTGGCTGCGCATGATGTTCGAAGCAAAAGCGTCCATCCACTTCTGGCCATTCGATGGCTTCGACGTGCCCGAGGGCAAGAGTGTCATTGCGGAGGTCTACCCGTCGCTCTTTCGCCGCCGCTATGCAAAGCAAGGCCGCACGCCCGATGAACACGACGCCTACTGCATTGCTGATTGTCCGCTTTTGGTTAGCCTAGCTGGCGAGCCTTTGGCGAGCTGGCCAGCGGGGTCGCCGTTGCGAAGCGGTTTACGCAACGGCCTTCTTCTCTGCCTTCTTTAGAACTACATGCCCCGGCGGCATCGTAGTTGGCCAGTCGCCTCGGTCCGTGAAAAATGGCATACGTCCCATCTGGATAGGCGTGCACCCGGACTTTCGCTTTGACAAAGTGACAGCGGTGTTGCTGCGCCGGAATCTGCAAGGTCATGCCGCCAAACTGCACACAGTTGTCGCCGCGTACCGTCCGTTCTTCCTGAATGCACAAGATGTCCTTCAGCCGGGCATCCAGGACCGCAACAAACGCATTGCCTGATTCGGGTGCATCGACACTGAACGTCCGGTTGAATCGTGGCCAGTAGCTTTTCAAGTAGTCGTTGGCATCCGCCATGTCAGTGATGCCGTGCAATGCCAACTCGTTCGGCAACCGACCTTGTAGAGTGCCAAAGAATCGTTCACTTCGGCCTCGCGCCTCAGGACTGTAGGCGGCAATCATCTGGATCCCGAGTTGCTTCATGGCGCGGCCAAACTGCGTCAGCTGGGTCTTGTCTCCCGGGCCACCCGCTTTCGGCGTCAACCAGTAATGCGAGCCTCGATCCGAGTAAAAGCTGCTGAACAGACCGTTCGCCGCGATGGTCTCTCGCACGCCTCGAAAGCTCGACAAGGTGCCTTCCTCCTCGACAAAAAATCCCGAATAGACTTCGCTGGTCGCGTCATCCATCGTCACAATCAGGTCCCAGCGCTGGCCAGGCACCCACTCGTGGGTTGAGCCGTCTTGATGGATCATCATCCCTGCCAACGGCGCTCGCGGTCGCTTCTTTCGGTGGCTGCCTTTGCGTTTGCCTTTGTTGACCAAGCCTTTGTCCTGCAATCTTGACTTCACCCAGGTGTAACCGCGTTGCCCGTCATGCGCTTGCTGGTATCGCTCGTGAAAGTGCTTCACATTCCAGCCGTCGGTCGATCAGTCCTTCCAGTCCCGCCTCTTCGTAACGATCGATGTAACGCCGGAACGACCGCTCACATACGCCCAGCAATCGCGCCGCCTCTTCCTGCGTCAGTCGCTTGTCCTGCCAACTTGTATACGCCTCTTCAAACCGCATTCTCCGTGTCTCCTGAAGCCATCGTGCCCGGCTCACGCTCACTCACTAATGGGTGATGTAAACCGGACACTTTATGTGCTACAGAACCAGACAATTAATTAGATTGCCACATGAGACAAGGCTTCCTCTTGCCCCCGGCCGAGGTCCCCATGTACAGTCCGCGCTCAATTTTTAACGCACGTCGCTGCTTAAGCCCCCGGGTCTTTCGCCAACCCCTCGTCGTACCGGCTTAACGTCACTAATCTCGACACGGCAGACGTCTACACAAAGCAGATTTTCAACAGGGCAAAAACCATGGCCAGGCAAAAAGAGCTCAAGCTGTACCGGAATATCGGCATCATCGCGCACATTGACGCAGGTAAGACGACGACCACCGAACGCGTGTTGTACTACACGGGTAAAAAGCACCAGATCATCGAGGTGCACGACACGAAGGAAGGCAAGGCCAGCACGACCACCGACTACCTCGAACAGGAACGCAAACGCGGCATCACGATCCAGAGCGCCGCGGTATCCACTGAGTGGAAAGGCTATCAGATCAACGTGATCGACACGCCCGGACACGTCGACTTCACGATCGAAGTGAACCGCAGCCTGCGCGTCCTTGACGGCGCGGTCGTCGTCTTCGACGGCGTTGCCGGCGTCGAGCCGCAGACCGAGACGAACTGGCGTCTCGCGAACCAGTACAACGTGCCGCGCATGTGTTACATCAACAAGATGGATCGGATGGGCGCGAACTACGCCCACTGCGTCAAAGGGATACGCGAGCGTCTCGGTGCCAATGCGCTCTTGTGTCAGATTCCGATCGGCAGTCAGGACGAGTTTGTCGGCATGGTGGACCTCGTGGCCGGCTGTGCGTACGTCTGGAGTTCGGACGACAAAGACAGTGAGTGGGAAACTGTACCGCTCGACAAACTGCAGGGGCGCTTCAAGTTCTCGTTGCCGACCGACGCTCAGTGGATCGACCAGATTCCGGCGTTGCGTCAGGAGATGCTTGAAACCGCTCTTGCGCTCGACGACGACG
>JAQBYL010000209.1 GCA_027622495.1 Pseudomonadota bacterium | reverse complement strand
CGGCTCAATCTGGCAAAAAATGGAACGTTGTGGCAGGTTCACGAATAAAGCGGGCTAGAGGCGTTGAGCTTACTACTTTTGCTCAATTCATCGCGACCGCGCTCTAGCTTTAGCTATGCAATCCGGGTCGACTCAGCATCATCAGGTTGGCGAGGGTGATCAGAACAGCGAGCCTGTCTTCGTCCCGCGCGATGGGGCTACCGGCGAGGATGATAGGTGGTTACTGGTTTGTGTTTTCAGGCAAGCGTCGGACACCAGCGAAATACGTATCCTCGATGCGAGGAACATCTCCGCTTCGCCGCTTGCAACAATCGCTTTGGAAAGACGGATACCGGCTGGTTTTCACGGCGCCTGGATCCCGGCGGAAGCGTAGGCGTCGCGCATCACGACTCCTCAGATATTGCTGAGGGCTGCGAGCAATACCCTCCGGTAATCCTGGTAGGGCACCCTCTGCTCTTCGTTCAGGATCTCCATCATGGCGGCATCCATATCCCGCGCCAGCGACTTGCGTTTACGGTCGATATGAAACTGCAGGTCCGGATCGTTGTGCCGGATCAGGCGCCGAACTGCCTCGCCGTACTCCGCGAGAAACTCAGACACACATGTTCCGAACGGTTGTAATTGCTCCGGACCGAGACCGATGGCTAGCGCAGCTGCCGTTACCTCATCCGTCATCCACGCTGGACGAGACTGCTCAGCAGCGATAATCATCGCGGGTAAAACGGCCACCAACACGACCAAGCAGGTCAGCAGATACCTCATAATTCACCTACATTTCTATGATTGATGAGCCTTTCCAGGTCAGTTTCGGGATTCTAGTCGATCAGAAACGATTTGGTAGCCGCAAGTTGCCACGATGAACGTTTAAGCCCCTTCTATGTGCTCCGCTATCAAAAAAAACCATTGGACATCTCGAACCAGCCGCGAGAGGATCCTGCTGACGTCCAGCTCCGTTGTTGGTTGGGAGGCCAGTGAGCCAGTTCGGCAAGCGTAGCATGAACCACGGATGTTCCGGATTCGCCTTGCGTATTTGAGTCGATGCGAGTCGAATCTCAGAACCTGATACGGCTCAGTGAGGAGAGTTTTCATGCAGTCATCAGTCGGCGGGTTTGCCCGCGCGCTTTTCTGTCTGCTTTTTGCCGTTTCCATCTACATACCGGCTAATGCCGAAGAACGGGACAGTCAGAGAAGAATCGAAGAAGTCGTAGTCTATGGCGAACGAACCGAAGCCACGGTCTCCGACACATCCATTTCCATTACCGCGATGAGTGGGGACTTCCTCACCAATATGGGCATTCAAGGCCCTAACGAGGTCGTCAATTTCATCCCTGCGACAACCAGGACGGACTGGGACATCAAAATCCGCGGCGTTGGCCGCAATTTTCGTGGCCTCGGCGGCGATCCGGGTGTCGGCACCTACTATAACGGGATCTACTCGCCTGACTTCGGCATTGCTGTAACGGAAGGCGGCCTGTACGACATCAAGCGCATCGAGGTGCTCCGCGGTCCTCAGGGCACGCTGTACGGACGCAACTCCGTGGGCGGGGTCATGAACTACGTCACCAACCAACCGAATCACGAAGAGATGGAAGGCAGTGTCCGGCTGGTCGGCGGCAGTGACGCACGACGCGAAATTTACGGCGCAATTTCCGGCCCCATTACCGATTCGCTCGCCTACCGGTTTACTGCTTCAAAACGCAAACAGGATGGCTGGATGGAAGGTCTCGGATCGGCGCCAGATGTCGAGGACATCAACGATCAGAACGCAGCCATTATCCTCGACTGGAACATCACCGAACAGATCACCGCCAACCTGCGATTCAACGATCGGCGTAGCTTGAGAATGGGCAACTTTGGTAACGGCGGTCACGGTATCCTCAGCGAAGGTCCCTGTATTGGTCCGGTAGTGGGGGGGGTCAGGACCGTTGCCCAGGGGCCGAAGGATTGTGATCCGCAGTACCGCGTCGGCCGAGACACCAATTATTACGCGCAGGGGATCAGAAGGGTGGATCAGGCCTGGTCGGATAACTACGGCGCCTTCCCTTACGCGGATCCTCTCAATCCCGGACAAACAGTTTTTGCATCCTATCTCCGGGAAGGCGTAGACCCGACGACCTGGCCGTTTAGCCCGTCGCCCAACTACCGTGATCCGTTAGTTGCCGAATACGGTAGGCAGAACAGCACCACCGATGACAGCCCCACCTACAAATCTCTGACCAACGACTTCGTGAACGAAGAGTTCGACCAGCAGTCAACGTCGCTGGTGGTCGATTACGACGTCAACGACACCCTGTCATTCAAATATCTTGGTAACTATTCGTGGTTTGAGTACTGGTTTGACCGCGATAATGACTTTTCCAACAGCGAACTGTCGAGTGTCGGTGACACAGTCATTGAGGGTGTGTGGAGCCTGTCGCATGAACTGCGTGCCTTCTGGCAGTTGGGCGATCGGTGGACGGCGACCAGCGGCGTCTACTTCTTCAGAGAGAACCGCGAGCAGCACTACGGTATTCGCAATCGTCTGGCCAAAGGTTACCTCAACAATGCAGCCCAGTACGGTCCCGACAGCGATCCGACCTGGGTTAACCGGGCTATTCCCTGGATGCCCGGCTGCTTCGACTGGAAGAACGCAACTATTGGAGCACCTGGCGGCTTTGGTGCCTATTGTGGCGACAGTGGTAAGGCGCACAGCCATCGCGACGACATTGGCGCGATGTATGAGCACATCAACGAAGTCACGACTGATAACTTCGCCGTCTACACCCAGGGTGATTACCAGTTCAGCGATCAGTGGTCGGTTACGCTGGGGTTTCGCTGGTCGCAAGACAAACGCGATATCCTTGAGCAACGGGGTGGCTACTCTGAGATTGCGAACGCTTTCAGCGCCAAAAGGTTTTTTGACACCGCGGCACCGGGTGTTGATGTCAGTGGCTTTGGCGCCTACGTGATGCAACCGGACGGTTCACAGTTGTTCGTAACAGCGCCAGGTGTCACCCCACTCGCCGCGCTGAACGTGGCTATGGGGGCCGCGACCTTTACCGGGAATCCTGACTTCCCGATCGCACCGACCTGCGATCTGGAATCCACCGCGGCCTGCACTACGCCACTGCGACTGGGCGGGTTACCGATCTCCTGGGGAAGCCGCGCGACCGGCGACCTCAAGGAAGACAATTGGTCCTACCGGGTGAACTTCAACTGGGAACCAACACCTGATCTGCTGTTTTATGCCGGTGTGACTACCAGCTACCGCGCAGGTGGATTCAATGCGGGTGGTCCCGACAATCGGGTCGTCACCGGCGGCAATCTGTTTCTGGCGAGCTACAAGCCAGAAGAACTGACTGCCTGGGAAATCGGCTATAAAGGCTCCCATCTTGACGGACGCCTGCAGTTGAGTGGTGGCATCTATTTCTACGACTACAAAAACTACCAGGATCAGGTAGAAACGTGGGAAACCACTTCCGGTGACTTCGACCTGCCGGCGGGCATCCCTGCCCCGGCTGGGCGAGGACCGGTCGACGTGGTCACCAACATTCCCAAGTCTGAGAACATGGGCGCCGAAGCCGACATCACCTGGTTGATCACCGACAACCTTACCTTTGGCGGTAACTACAGCTACACCGTGAGCGAGTGGAAGGAGTCCTTCACAATCTTCAATCAGAACGACCCCAGGCATCCGCGGGCAATCGTTGGCGGTGACGTCAATCAGGACCCCTGCACGATCGCAGATCCCGAAATTCGCGCAATCTACTGCATCTCCGTGAATGGTCGACAGCTGGCCGGTATACCGAAGCACAAGGGCACCCTGTGGGGTTCGTATCAGTTCCCTACTTCGTTTGGCAACTTCACCTTCTACACCTCATTGGCTGCGACTGGTGAGTTCTTCAGCACCGCGCTGCAACGGCCATGGGATGAGGTTGGGGCGAGCTACCGAACCGATATGCGGTTGACCTTCAACGAATTGAAAGGTCGCTGGGCGGCTCACCTCTTCGTGGACAATGTCTTCGACGACACTTATCTGCGCTGGTCTGATATGGAACCACGCCGCAGTGGCTACGGTGGCAACTTCCCACAGCGTACAGTTGGGCTGGAGCCACGCAGCTACGGTGCTGAGTTCACCTACAACTTTGGCGCTATGGCTCGCTAGGAGGCCATCCTCTGCGCGATCACACCGTGACTGGAGATTCCAGTCACGGTGTTTCTCGTTTCGCTAACAACGGCTTCGATTGTTGACTCATCGACGTCTACACCGTAGATCGCACCTTCGCCCACAACCTGTGTATGGCGAATTGGTAGTCACGGCAAAATATCAAAGAAAATAGCAGCCTTGTAGTGAGCTGATACCTATCTACAGTAGAGCGGCATGAGATCTGTGATTCTGCTTGCTGTTCATATCTTAGTGGTTCTCGCCAAGATGCTCCGAACCGGCGGCATCGAAGCGATCATCGCAGAAAACCTGCTGCTCAAACAACAACTCATCCTGCTGGGTCGATCTAGAAGGAAGGCACCCAACCTAAGAACAAGTAACCGTTTCATTTTAGGCGGATTGTCTCTATTCATTTCTGCCCGCAGACGCTTATCCGTTGCCGTGATTATCCGACCTTCTGCGCTTTTGAAATTTCATCGCGTCTTAGTGAAACGCAAATATCGCCGCTTATTTTGCAACAGCGGGCACACAAAACCAGGGCCTAAAGGCCCCTCTCGGGAACTCATCGCCGCCATCGTCGAATTAAAACAACGCAATCCCCGCTATGGTTGTCCACGCATCGCATACATCATCTCGCTCACGTTCGGCACAGCGATCAACAAGTATGTCGTGCGCCGTGTGCTCGCCAAACACTGCAAGCCAAAGCCAGGCAACACACAAAGCCCCTCATGGCTGTCGTTACTCGGTCACAGCAAAGACAGCCTTTGGAGCACCGATCTGTTTCGCTGTGAGTCCTTAACGCTCAAGTCCTATTGGGTTCTGGTGGTCATTCCGATTTCATCGCTGGAAGGCGAATCTGAGAATCCTGGATGTGACAGAAATCAAAAGTGTTCCGTACGTCCCCATATCACATCCGTTCATCGAACGAGTGATCGGCACCATTCGACGCGAATATCTGGATCACGTGCCTTTCTGGAACTCTCTCGATCTTGAGAGAAAACTGGGTGAATTCAAGGACTATTACAACAACTACCGAACACATGCCGCACTTGCAGGGCAATCACCGGCGAAACACTCACATCATTGCTTGGAGCCGCTTGCAGACATCAACAACTACACATGGCGGCAACATTGCCGAGGACTATTTCAAACACCAATCCCGGCATGACTATCAATTCGCCACACACAGGGATCAGCTCTCGGCGAGCGACTCCGTAGCTTCGTAGTTTGTCGGTGACGATTTTAAACTGATCATACCCGCTGGTGCATTACACGCTGAAGGCCGGGTCACCGATCCGGTCACCTACATCGTGACCGTTGAGCACTGCGTGCCGTTTTTTGATGCGCTGCGTATGCTCGATCCCGCCACCTATCCGCAGGCGCAGATGCTGGCGCTGGATCCGCAGTTGATCAAAGCACTCACCGGCGCAACCTGACGGTCCTGCGAGACAGGACTTCGCCGTGGCATGCAGTTGCGCTGCGCGGTTTTCGACTCTCACCCGAACCGATGCGGCCACCACGGGTTGGTCTTTCAACTGACCGGACGCCAGCCACAGGCCAAGGCCGACGGCGATGACCAGCGCCCAGACATAGGTTGACCTCATAACGAACCTTCAGGCTAATGACCCGTTGCGGGTTTTCGCGGGGTACAACAAAGGGGGTTGGGATATAACAATGCCTCCAAATTTTCAATCGACCCCCGCTGCTGGCTATATGGCTATTGCCAACGGTTCTTTCTCATCGCTCACCCAGCTGACTATGCTGCAATTCGTGTAACAAGACAGTGACATTTTTGGCATGGGGGGCATCATGGAAAGCGACATTCAGACAATGCAGGCAAGCCCCGAGTGCGACAGCCCACATTGTTCGATCGATCGCTGCACCTTCAGCGGTCCCGCTAATCTCAACCGGTGGAACCGTCACTTCGCCAGGCTGAGCGCACCCGCACGGGTAGAAAGCGCTCTTCGCCATCTGCCCGGCCCCCATGTGCTTTCCTCTTCTTTCGGTGCACAGGCGGCTGTGAGCCTGCATATGCTCACCCGGCAGCAGCCGGATATCCCGGTCATTCTGGCCGATACCGGCTACCTGTTCGCCGAGACCTATCAGTTTATCGATGATTTGACCCGGCGTCTGAACCTCAATCTGCATGTGGTACGCAGCACTAAAAGCCCCGCCTGGCAGGAACAGCTCTACGGCCAGCGCTGGCTGCAGGGGGTGGAAGGCATCGACGCATACAACTTCGACAACAAAGTTGAACCCATGCAGCGGGCCTTGAATGATCTTGGTGTTGCCACCTGGTTCAGTGGTCTGCGTCGCAGCCAGGGCTTGAGCCGTGCTGAGACTCCTTTTGTGCACTATGCGGGCGAGCGGTTCAAGGTGTGCCCCATCGCCGACTGGAGCGATCGCGACGTGTATGACTACCTGAAAGCCAACGACCTGCCCTATCACCCCCTCTGGGAAAGAGGTTACGTGTCCATTGGTGACGTTCACACCACCCGTGCTCTGCACGAGGTCGATGATGAAAGCGAAACGCGCTTTTTCGGCCTCAAGCGCGAATGCGGGCTGCACGACCGGGTACTGTAACAACCGCGCTTTCCACCGACTGCTGCGAACACCGCATTCAGACACCCGGCTTGCCATCCTGGCCACTTTTCGCCTAACGTATTGCGAATTTGACATCGCAAGAGTGACAGGCAATGAGTAAGAGGCCGCAGGAATACTACGACAACATCAAGGCACGTTTTGCCGAAGAGCGCGATTTGCGCCTGGCTTACCGCCCCGAAGGGACAGCTCAGTTCACCTCCGAGCTCGACGGTAATCTGGCCCGCTACGCGGAAGACCCGTACACCGATAAAATTATCGAGCGGGAGCCCATAAATGATGAAGTTGAGGTGCTGTTTATTGGCGGCGGTTTCTCGGCCCTTTTGACCTCAGCA
>JAQBYL010000208.1 GCA_027622495.1 Pseudomonadota bacterium | reverse complement strand
GCCAGCTCTTTTATCCACGGATCTTCGTCGTACACGCTCTTGCGCGATCCGGTAATCACATAACCGTCGCAATCGCCGGGTTCGGGCAACTCACCGGCCACGACATTGAAGGTGTGAAAACTCACCTGCGGTGCACTCTCGGAAAGCACACGGACGAACATATCCGGATAGTCACCATGTTCGGCGACAAACTGATCCATCACCGAATCAGTCTGCAGAATCCCAACTTTCAATTTGTCTGACATCAGATGATCTCGAAGTAGCGGGCCAGCTGCCAGCCATCCACGGTGCGATCCCGTACATCGCACTCAACGCGCCGGGTCATGACAAAGTGGTCAACGAATGCATCGCCAAAAGCCTCCCGGGCAAAGGTGGATGCTTCGAACCGGTCTGCAGCGGCACGCAGATTAGCCGGGAACCGCCGGGCTGGTTCAAGCGATTCCTGCACATCATAGGCATTCCCGATCACTGGATCACCGGGGTCGAGGGCCTCACGAATACCACGCTGTGCACAGGCAATCACCGCAGCGGCGACCAGGTAAGGGTTAGCGTCCGCACCACCCACCCGGCACTCGATCCGCTGGCCACCCGGGCCACCAGGAATGACCCGGATTGCCGAGGTACGGTTTTCGATTCCCCAGGTGGCCGCCGTTGGCGCCCAGGCGCCCTTAACCAGCCGGGTGTAACTGTTGATCGTGGGCGCGAGCATCACCAGCACCTCTGGCAGGTAACGCATCAGGCCGCCCACCGCATGACGCATGGCCAGGGTCAGCCCGTCTGGCGCGTACATGATGTTCTCACCAGCCTCATTCATCAGGCTGAAATGAAAGTGACCACTCTGCCCTGGATAGTTCATGGACCACTTGGCCATGAACGTGGCCATGTTGTCGCGCTTCTGGAAAAAGACCTTGGTGAACGTCTTGAACAGGCTGGCCCGGTCGGCGGCCGCAACACCGTCTGCCGCTGCCAGTGCCGCTTCCCAGACACCGGGTCCGGTTTCGCAGTGCAGGCTCTCGAGATTGCATTCAAGGTCGGCCGCCAACTGCATCAATTCGGTAAAGGCCTGACCATGGGTCGACGTCCGCAAAACGGAATAGCCGAAGTTCCCAGGGGTCAGTGTGGTCAGGTTGGCGTAGCCCTTGGCTCGAACCGAATGCGGTGTTTCGCTGAAGACGAAGAACTCATACTCAAAACCGGACTTGAGCGTGAGGCCTGATGCCGCCAGATCTGCCAGGGTATGGTTGAGTCTGGAGCGCGGGCACAGTGGATGCAGAGCATCGTTTTGCGCAACGAACTCACCGATGAAGTAAGGCGTATTCTCGTCCGCCAGCCAGCGTTCGCTTTCGGCAATCAGACGGAAGTGGGCATCGGGAAAGCCCGTGTGCCAGCCGGTATAGGTATTCGATTGATCGTAGAGTCGATCTTCCACATCCCAGCCGAACACACAGTCGCAGAACCCACCTCCCTTGCGCATCAGGGAGGCGAACTTGTCCACACTGACGTATTTACCGCGGATCACCCCATCGATGTCGACAAGGCCGATCTTCACTCTGGCCACACCGCGCTCTTTGTAGGCTGCAAGCCTTGCGTCGAGACGGGCGCCCAGGTCCCCATCCGGGGCTCGTGTATCAGTCATCGCGTCTGGCTCCGGCCGCATCGGTTGGGTGAACAAAGCTGTGGATAACTCTGAGGATAAGTCGGTAGAACCGGCTCATCGGCTATTTGCGAGGCACTTCGCCGCATTGTCTGGTCAACCTGTTGGAAGTGATATTCATACTGATTAATCAGTGAGTTATGACGACTTAGCTCATCTGAGTGTGAAACAAAGGCCGCATCTCACGGGCCTTATACACGAAACCTCCGGATGTGCATAACCACCTCGGAAAAGATGTTAGTAGCCACTCTCCCCATGAGCCACGCGTGTCACCAGCCAAAACCTCCGTTGTAGGACAAGCACCCCTGAGGGTTCCTGTCAGAGGGTTTTATTCGTCCGTGGAAGTGGGCTCATCGGTGGGAAGTTTAACCGCATTTTCGCTGCTGGTAACCGGAGACAGATCGGTAAAAACCGCGGTATCAAAACTTTCATCGCCGATACAGCGCCCATCACTGCACCATTCCAGATCAAACCCACTCTCAGCTTCATCCAGAGTTTCAGCGGCGATGACAAGCCGGGACAACAGCAGCAGGATAGCCAGCAATCTAACGTTCATAAGACACAGACCAGTAAACACGGATGTCGTTTTCGGCGCGAGGTGCACGCAATACCACGGGTTTGCTTACAGACAGACGTGAGTTCAGCCCGGGCAACAGATGCGCCTGCCAGCTGACCCCGATGTCGGCCAGCTCACCCCACCCGGAGGACCCATTATCAGGTGCCTGATCGCCATAACCGTAGTCACTGAAGAACGTCAGTTCACCGAGCTTCAGCGGAACATGCAGGTTCAACCGAGCTACCGCGCCGCTGTCCGCCATGAACGTACCGGGTTCAAACCCGCGCAGGTCGCTGGCACCCCCCAGACCAAGACGTAAGGTCGACGGCAGCCGACTGCCACTGAGTTGGCCGAGCAGCAGCATCGACACTTTGAGTTCCGAAGAAACAAACGGAACATGCAGCGGCCGCCAGACCTGAACCTGCGATCGCAACGCCCAGAACTTCTCATCCTGATCCGGGAGCGGATCACTCATCCGCCCGGCCAGAACATCCGCATGCCCGGACAGGGCGAGGCGCAGGTCATCCCATAGTTTGTGACCGCGCAGTCCGACCCTGACAAAATCCGCGCGCTGATCCACATCGTCGCTCCAGTTGAGCTGATGATGGGCAAGGCCAATGCTGGTGTTCAGAGAAACATCACGCGTCGACAGTACGGTCCGGCTCAGATCTGCGTCGATCTCGAAGGCGTCTACATCGGTCTGGTCCACGCCTTGCCAGGCAAAATCAAGCTTTGAAACTCTGATTCGAGCAAGGTGCCGGGCGTCGATTACCGGGGTCTCATAACCCGCAAAGCCGTACAGTTGATCGCCGCCGGAGACGCTGCTCAGCAGCCCGAAATTCACTGAGTCGCCGCGGCCGGTGGGATTGAGCAACGCACCCTGAAAAGCAATCCGGGTTTCGCCCAGATCCTGGTGCCCCTGGTTATCCATCTGCACGCTGCCGCGCAGGCGTCGGGTCTCAGAAACGTTGACGTTGAGATCGGTCTCACCGGTGTCTGCCCCCGGTCTGAATGAAGCGGTGGCTTGTATCCCCGGCAGCCGATTCAGCTGATAAAGGCGGGTTTCGACTGCCGCTTTGGTAACCACAGTGCCAAGCATGTCGCGGAACAGCGGTTGTACCAGCGCGTCATCACCACGTGTCACCACCACCGCAGACAGCTTCCCGGGCAGCACCTGCATCCGGACTACACCATCGTCGGTCAGCGTTTGTGCCGGGATGTAAACCTCGGTCAGAAAGTAGCCCTGTGAGCGATAGAAGGCCGCAACCTTGCCCGAGATGACTTCCAGTTGGTTGAGCGACAGCCCGCGCCGCGACTTCTGCGCCTGAATGAGTGCACCCAGGTCTTTCGCATCTTCCGGTGAAAGACGACCATTATTTTCATGAACACCCACCGCATTCAGAAACTTCCCCACCTCGGTGAGTTCATCTGTGTTGAAACCGTGCCTGAGTGTGGCGTTGGCCGCGTGTTCGGTAGCCAGCGCGGCATTTAGAACCTGCTCGAGGGCGTTGCCGTCAAGTCGCATCTGCTCGTCTGGCGCTTCAAGCTCAATCCGCTTGACCTCATACCGGGGACCACTGACCGGGTTCAGATCGCGATCGGCCAGCGCAGGAATGGTTTTGCCGAGCGCCTGCGCGGCGAGGCCTGCAACCAGCAGCAGAACCACCAGAACACCGGCCAGGTAGCGCTTGAAGGGGTCGCGCGGTTCAAATCCCACGGCCGGTGCGCGCCGCATGCGACGGGTGGTCTGATCGTTGCGGCGCTGCGTGTCCTCTTTTGCATGCGTGTACGCAAAGCGTTCGATGATGCTTCGTCGCGCAAGCCTGTAGTCCTCATCGCTCAGTTCTCCCGCGGCAACAGCTCTGGTCATGCGTCGTAAACGCACCGCCTCCGGAGAAAGTTCAAGCAATGTCATGTCACCTCCCGGACCAGTCTGAAACCGGTGAGCGGATCTGCTTCGCCACCATGTGGTCGGGTCGTGTCTGCCAGGCACGACTGAATTGGATCGCTGTAGGTCCCACCAGATGCCTTGAGACCGTCTTCGGCCAGAACCCACTCCTGAACATTGCCCAGAACATGAATCAGACCGAATGCACTGGCCTTACCCATGTCGGCAGCCACGGGTCTCAAGCCACGCTCGATCCCATTGATGGATACGCGACAGTTACGATTCGGATCAGCCGGACCATCGGCAGCTGTTTTCCATTCCTCCTCGGTAGGCAAACGGTAGGTATAGCCGGTCTCGCGACTCAGCCAGCTGATGTAACCGCTGACCTGTGCGTAGGAGAGACCACTCACCGGAAGGGCTTTATTATTTGCGCTAAAGGCTTTTTCACTTGCGCTAAGGGCTTTTTCACTTGCGCTAAAGGCTTTTTCACTTGCGCTGCTGCAGCCCATCTCAACCTCATCTGCACCTGCTGCATTTCTGGCCTCGCAATAGATCCGGAACTCACCCCAGGTAATTTCCTGCTTGGTGATGGCAAAACGGCTGCCGTCGGAGCCCATCGGAATGACCACCAGGCGCGGACCTTCCTGATCAACCAGGCGGTCTGCACAGTAACCGGCACGACCGTAGCTCGAACCATTCCCCACCAGGTAGCGCATACCGCAGGGATCAACGGCCACCTCCGGCAGGCCCGGCAGGCGGCCAAAACGTTTGAGTACATCAGCATGGAGGGCAACCGCGCGATCGCGCTCGATTGCGCCGAGGCGATCGATACATTTCTTGAAACCAGCACCGAGTCTGCGCTCGCCGGCTTTGACCACCGCAGGGTTCCGACTGCCCTCCTGACGGCTCTGGATCGCGTCCATGTCGAGCCTCAGACATGACTCGGCAAACAACGCATCGAGATCGCTGACCAGCGCGTCTGTCACGACCGCTTTGGTATCAGAGCGTTCTTTAACCAGGTTGCGCTCCGACTTGCGGGTTGCCCGATCAAGCGCTGCTTCGATGACATCTGCGATCTCGAGCTTCAGCTCGGCAAGGTCTGGTGTTTCCGGGAATTCCTGTTCAAGCAGAGCAAGATTGCTGGTGAGACTATCAAGCGACGCCTGGTCAGCGACGGGTTCACTAACCTGGGTCCGCACAGTGTCGACAAGCTGTAACGCAATCGCTGCTTTCGTTGGTTTCATGCCACCATAGCGGCCTGCCCGCTCAAGCAGAGCCAGCGACCTGCGTATATTGCCACTTCGTTTGATCTCCGCATCATAAAGGTCGCGTACGTCGCGAAGGTGTTTCTGCACCCAGGCACCTTCATGGTCCAGGGCGATCAGTGTTTCGGTTTCAGCCCACACAAGTCGTTCCCAGTTGGGATCAAACGCAGGATTGCTAACCAGTGTTGATAAACGCGTCAGTTGCGCATCGAGCAGAGTGGTCTGACGAACTTCTTCTTTGACATCGTTTAATTCCTGACCATCGATCGCAAGCCCCGTTGCAAGCGCAACTACAATCGCCGCCGCAGCGGCCATTGCACCCGTCGTCCTCCAGGGTGCTGGTTTCAGCATCAAGCGCATCAACTCATTAACGCCGGAGAGCCGCTCGTGACGATTGAACGCAAGGCAATGTTTCAGGCCGCGCCATTGACGATGGGTAAGTCGTTTTGGTTTTTCCGGCTTCAGCCCTTCAGCATATGCTTCTGACGCTGACAAGCGTCCAAACGGATGATGCCCGGTAAGGACCAGATAGATCACCACACCCAGGCTGTACAGATCGTCGCGCGGTTCCGGGTTGTCGCCGTTGAGCATTTCCCGGCTCGCATAGGCAGGCGTGAGAGCTGCGAGACGGGCTGGATCAAAAACCGTCTCTTCGCCATGCTGCTGATTGATCTGGACCGCACGGGCAATCCCGAAATCAAGAATCTTGGCGTGATTTTCCGGGCTGACGAATATGTTGCCCGGTTTCAGGTCGGCATGAACAACTCCTGCCTTGTGTGCGTGGCTTAAGCCCTCACAGATACCGGCTATCACATCCCATGCCATCGGATCCGGCAGACCATGAGGATAGGAACGCAAAAGGTCTGCCAGTTCACGGCCGACCAGAAGTTCCATAATGATAAAAGGGATTTCACCGTCTTTGTCGAAATCGAATATCGAGACGATGTTGGGGTGCGATATGGTCTGTGACTTCGACGCTTCCCGCTGCAGGGCAATAAAAGCTTCGGGGTGAGTCCGGAAGTCGTCGTTCAGAACCTTGACCGCAACGTAAGGCTTACGATCCCGGGCTTCTACTTTGCGTAAATCACGCGCCTTGTAGACCACACCCATGCCACCACTGCCAAGTTTGTCTTCCAGGACAAAGCGACTTTTAAGGACACTGAGTTCCGATGCAGATCTGCTCGGTTCAGCCTGCACCTGCTTGCGGCTGATTTCATGCGCAGAAACTGATTCTGCTCGGAGTATGGTTCGGTCCTGATCAGACACAGTCATCTAATCTGCGTGAGGTCGCGTAACGACCATAGATATATTGTCGCGGGCTTCACCACGCAGACCACCGGCCATGAGACCAGTGACGGCAGCACCTACGTCTGCGTTGCCAAGCTCCTGACACATCTGGTCGGGATCGATCTCCCGGTAGAGACCATCGCTGCACAGCAGGTAGGTGTCACCAGGCAGAATGTCGAACACCGCAACATCCAGCACCAGCCGGTTCTGGCCACCGACTGCCCGGGTGATGACGTTGGTATCGGTGCTCAACGCTTCACTTTCGCTCACCGCGCCACTGTCGAGCAGATCCGATATGGGGTTGTGATCACGGGTGATCTGGTCGAGATTGGCGTCGCGAAGCCGATACAGCCGTGAATCGCCCGCCCATAACACAACACCGGTATGATCGCGGGCCAGCATTGCAACAACCGTACTGCCGATCGCACCCTGA